>JAOUMD010000017.1 GCA_029881675.1 Minisyncoccota bacterium
AATTTTTCTACTTTCTTAAATGTTTTCCTACCTATCCCTGGGATAGCTAACAAACAAATCATGGCTTCTTTTTCTTTTTTTATCATAGAAAGAAAAATACCAGTGAATAATTACATAAGCCTGACACAGTGGTATATAATCTGATCAAATGCCAACAAAAGAACAACCATATTTGCCCCAGACAAACCCTGAGTTATTCCAGGTAGAATCAACCCTTATAGATTTCTCTCAAGTAATTAAAGACCATTTTGGTGAAACTTCGATGGTCATGATGTATGGTTCAGCAGCATTCGAACAGCTTGGATACTCAGAAGAAGACATTAGATCAAGCAAACTTGACTGTATTATTGCCGTTCCTGATATAAAAAAATGGCAAGTTAAGCATGGCCAACGTCATCCAGAAGACTTCCCCATGATTGCACATTTAATTGGTCCAAATTTAAGATCAAAAATGCAAGGAAAAAAAACTTGGTTTATTCATACTGAGTTACCTATTCAAGATGGTAAATATCAAAGAAAAATAAAAGTAGGCATAATTGAGCAAGCATCACTAGTTAATGATCTATCTAATTGGGATCAATTTTACATAGCTGGAAGAATGCAAAAACCTACTTATATAGCTGAGTCTGATCAAGAAATACAACACGCACTCTATTATCAAACAATGAAACAAGGTCTACACCTTGCTCTATTACAAAGTATTGGAGGTCAACCGCTGAAATTAAGAGATCTATACATTACTCTTTCTAATCTTTCTTATACTGGTGATACTCGGATGAAATTTGCAGAAGATCCAAATAAGGTAGCCAATATTGTCGATGCAAACAAGTGGAGATATGATCTGATGTATATGAGCCTAATTAAAGAAGCAGAATCCCAAGGTCTTCTGATAACTCAATCTGACCAAATCATTCCCTTTCCGTGGTTAGAAAATCATGATCTATTAATTAAAACTATTAGCCAATTACCTCTTAATATAATCGCAGTTTTACCTGAAAATTGGAGAGAACTTGAATATCAACAGCTGATCAGCCTGGTAAATAAAAAACTCGAAGAAACTGTCAAATCATCTAGTGTTGCACAAACAATTTTTGGTTTGCTAATGGTGTCTCCAACAACTGGTATTAACTACGTTGCCAGAAAGCTTAAAAAAGCAAGAAAAAAGTAGCCCTCTATACTTGGTCATATCTAAAGCAACCCACTTGATGATCGTTTACCATTCCAATAGCCTGCATCATGGCATAAATGATAGTTGATCCTACAAAACTCATCCCTCGTTTTTTTAAATCCTTTGAAATTTTGTCTGAAAGATCTGTTTTTGCTGGAAAATCTTCTAATTTCTCCAACTTATTTTTTACTGGCTTACCATCTACAAAATTCCATAAATATTTATCAAAACTACCAAATTCTTTCTGAATTTCTAAAAATACTTTAGCATTCTTTACTGATGATCTTACTTTGAGTCTATTTCTAACAATCCCAGCATCCTCAAGTAAATCTAAGATCTTTTCTTCACTATATTTGGCTACTTTCTTTGGATCAAAATTATCATATGCTTTTCTATAGTTCTCTCTTTTATTTAATATCATTTCCCAGGATAGACCTGCTTGTGCACCATCTAAAATTAAAGCCTCAAAGAGCTTATTTTCATCATGCAATGGGACACCCCATTCTTCATCATGGTATTTAACATATAGATCATTTTTGAGGTTAACCCAATCGCAACGTTTTTTCATATTATCCTAACTTATCATTAAATTTTTCTAAAAAATCTAGTAATACATCTAGATGGTTGAAAGCTAAACTTAAGTTCATTATTTCAGCAAAATCAAACCACTTTATATCAGTATTTTCTCCATCACCTTGTCCTATCTCCCCATCATAAAAGGCAAAATAGTAATATGTAATCCAACCATTATACTCATCAAGATAGGTCAATTCTCCAGGTTCTATATCTAACCCAACTTCTTCTCTTATTTCTCTCCTAACAGCAATCCTACTATCTTCATTTTCATCTGCTTTCCCACCCATGATATGCCATTTATCTCCTTCTTTATCATCAGGATGACGAAGGCCTAATAATACTTGTGTGCCATTGGTAATAATTAAACGGTGAGCTTCTTTCATGAATATATATGAAACTTTAAACCTATTTTGCCAATAGGTCAATCTAAAATAGTTGACAATACAATTGTTATAAGATATAGTTCCAAGTTCTGATTATCTGTACATACAAAAATGCTTTGGAGATGACATGGCGATTGTAACAGTAATAAAACGAAAGAAATCAGATACGGAAGAAGCTGGCGAAGTCACAATGATTACCACACATCATTCTGTGGCAAATTCAGTACCAAAGACATTGTCTGGAATGACTGGTTTGAACGAAGTGGCTGACAGTATCATTGCCACTGCAACTCACCGACTTAGACTGGTAGAAGGTGATGGTTCAGAAGATACCCTTTGGGGTGTTTTGAATCTGACAAAAAGTGCATTACCTTATCCGTTGCTAGGTACTCTGGAACAGGTCACTCAACAATTCTTCAATGAATATGAAGAAAATGATGAACTGGTTTTCGAATACTATATCTAATCATCCGTAGGTAACACATCAACACAAGAAACCCGACTATACGAATAGACGGGTTTTTTTATTCTACTCAATGATATTATCTAACTATGAACAAACCAAAATTACTCTTTGTCTGCTCTCAAAATAGGTGGAGATCATTAACTGCTGAAATAATATTTAGACAAGATAATAGATTTGAAGTAAGATCTGCTGGCACTAGCCGTGGGGCTCGACATGTTATTTCTCAAAAAGATATTGACTGGGCAGATAAGATTATTTGTATGGAAGAAAGACACAAAGAACTAATTAAACATATCTTCAAAAACCAGAAACTACCCCCTATTATTGTCTGGGACATAGAAAGCCGTCTTACTTATATGGATCCTGAGCTGATTGAAATTCTTAAAGAAAGAATTGAGGAAGTTGTTTAATTTTTGCATCTATAACCCTCTACTCTTTCTCTCTTTGATATACTCCAATATATGAAAAAATTAGAACTAGGTAATTATCAGCATTACAAAGGGATGAAATATCTTGTTTTAGGAACAGCTAAACACAGTGAAACACTAGAAGAATTAGTTGTCTATGTAACTCTTTATGAGAACGAGGAATCAGCTCTATGGGTACGACCAAAATCAATGTTTCTAGAAAATGTAACTATTGATGGAAAAGAAGTTCCAAGATTTAAAAAAATAGATTAATGCTCTAAATCTAAAACATCATCAATCCTAATCTGCCATGCAAATTCATCAACGTGAGAAACTAAGATCATCGCTCCTTTATATTGATCTAAGGCTTTGGCGATAATAGGTAAATGTCTAAAGTTAATATGATTGGTCGGCTCATCAAGAATTAATAATCCTGGTTTAAGTAGTACTAATCTAGCAAATGCAACTAAACCCTTTTGACCTTCTGACAAGTCTCCAATTCTAGATTTAATTATCTGTCCATTTAATAAGAATCCTGAAGCAACAGCTCTCATGTATTCTTCACCTCTAGTGTCATTGGCTTCTACCAACGCATTATTTAGTGACTGTCTGACTGTTTCATCAAAGTTTAGTGTAGAAAAATCTTGTCTGTAATACCCTACTCTAAGTGTAGGTGGTAATTTAAGTCCTGGGTTTGTTCCCTTTGCCATTGATTCAATTAAGGTACTCTTACCTATTCCATTTGGACCAATGATTTGTAGATGACGATCTTTCATTAAAATAATGTCACATTCTTTTGTAACTTTTTGATGATCTTTCATAATCTCAAAAGAAGTAATTTTCATTAAGTCATTTGGGAAATCATCTTGGACAGGAATAGTAAAATTACGGATAGGTTTATCTTCTTTTCTAACATCTACTTTTTCACTTTCATAAAGCTCAATCTTTTCTCTCATTTTCTTTGCAACCTTACGCATTTTCCCACCTTTATGGGCAAAGAAATTAGCCTTATCTTTATTTTCTTGAATCTCTTTTGCTTTGAGAGCATTAAGTCTTCTTTCTTTCTCAACCCTAGCCGTAATCTCTTCTAAAACATCAGAATAATTACCAGCATATTGTTCAATTTTCCTTGTGAAGCTATCAAGATATAAAACACCAGTAGTAAACATGTTTAAAAATTCTGCATCATGAGAAATAACTATGACACTTTTTGGATAACTGATTAAAAATTCAGTTAAGTGCATGATTCCAGCAGCATCAAGGTTGTTTGTAGGCTCATCTAAAAGAAGTAAATCAGGATCTTGAATTAAAGCAGCAGCAAGAAGTAATCTTGCTTGTTGTCCCCCTGAAAAACCACTAATTGGCTTATCTTGTGGGACAGTTAAATTAACAGCATTTAAAACTGATGCTATTTTCTTTTTTAATTCATGATCTTTGAGTTCACTATACTTGGCAAAATATTCTACTAAATTAAGAGATAAATCTTCTGGTCTAATAACTTGGAAGGCCGTTGCAACAGAAAGCTCTTTATTTACAAAAATATTACCTTCATCAGGTTTAAGAACACCTGTTAGAAGTTTAAATAGAGTTGTTTTACCAGCCCCATTTTGTCCCATCAATGCTACTTTCATCCCTCTACGGACAGAAAAACTAACCTCATGAAGAATAGGTTTGTTATGAGCAAAGTTAAATGTGACTTCATCAAATTTAATAATAGATTCTGTATTAGACATAAATATTTTTGTTCGTTAATTAAGCGAAGGGTGAATTATACCCTATTAAAGAATATTTTTGGGTTTATAAATTACTATTTATTTTGATAGACACTAGAAAATAATTTAACTTATACGTTATTATTAGTTATGGATAATAGTGGACCTAAAGCATCTAAAGAAACAATAATTAATAAAATCAAAGATCAAAGTAAATTCTCCTTTACTTACTTTTTATTACTAATAACTTCAACTATTATTGCAACCCTAGGATTGTTAACCAATAACTCGTCTGTAGTAATTGGAGCGATGTTAATTGCACCTGTATTTTGGCCAGTTCTAGGAATATCACTTGGAGCAGTCAGAAATGATCACAATGTTTTAGTTACTACTATTACATCACTTTTTTTGAGTATCCTTGTTGTGCTATTCATAAGTTCTGGACTCACTATAATATTACCCTTTGAAGATCTTAGCCTAGAAATAATCAGCAGAACTCAGCCAACTTTAATTCATCTCTTTATTGCCTTAACCTCTAGTGTGATTGGTATTGCAGCTCTCTACTATAAAAAGATTTCATCTTCTGCTTCTGGGGCAGCTATTTCTATCGCACTCCTTCCTCCACTCTGTGTAACTGGAATTGGGTTAGCAACACAATCTTGGTCAACATTTTTTGGAGCAGGAATGCTTTTTATAACAAGTACTATCGCCATCATTTTTGCTGGAATTATTTCACTCTATATCTTTAAAGTTAGACCATATTTTAAAAAAGATAAAAATATTGCTTTGACAAGCCTGGCAATTTCATTTGTACTACTTATTGCATTGAGCATTCCTTTAACGCTATATCTCAAACTAGCTGTTGACCAATCAAAAATAAAAAACCAAATCCATACTATTATTGATAATAATATTATGGAAATTAACCCAAAGGCTCAAGCCAAAAATATTACAATAATTTTCCCTAATATATATGACTCCAAACATATTGATATTGAAGCTACTCTTTATATTCCTGAATCCGAAACTTTTGATATTTCAAATCAGCAATTAATTCTTAATAGATTGTCAGAAAAAATTGAGCAACCAACTGATCTAAAACTAAATATCATTGAAACAGTTGAAATTCACAAAAATGGAGATGATAATGTCATTCTTAAAAACCAAATTAGTCAATTAATTAATGAATATCTATCTGATATTGATATTCCAAACCAAATAAATAAAATTGACTTAATCAAAAATAGTGATCAAAGTATTTATGTCAGTATTCAAATTTTATATACAGATCAAATCCCAATTACATTTGATAACAAGCAAGAATTAGAAGTACTAATCAATAAAGAAACTGGTCTTGAAACTAAGTTAGACATCCATCTAATCTCGGCAGAATCTATAAAAATGAAAGCAATAACAAGCACTAATAAAGAAGATATTAAAAATCTCTTTTTTGATAAATACAAGGCAATTATTAATGTTAATTTAATAAAAATTAATAATTCAGAAGATAATATACCTGTTGAAGTAATCGTTAACTTAACTGCCACTGATAAATTAAATATTAGTCCAAAAGAGAAAGAAGATTTAAAGGGACAAATTCAAAAAATTATCAAGTCTACAGAGTTACCAGAATTGTCAGTCGAAGTTAATGTAATTGATCTATATTAAAAATTAGAAAGAAGCTAACTATTTTAAATTATTAATTTCATCTTAATTGTCGGAATAAACTTACCTTCCCCAACTTTAAACTTCCCTTCTGAGCCTTTAATTAACTCAAAACCAGCCTTTTTGTAGAAGTTAATTGCCTTGTTATTATAAATAGCAACTTCTAACCAAATTGCCTCTATTTTGTCTTTCTTTCTATCTTGAAACTCCAATACTTTTTCTAACAATTTCTTTCCCAGTCCCTGTCTTTGATACTCTGATAAAACATAAATGGCACCTAACATTATTTTATCCTCTTTTCTATATGTCCGAGCAAAGCCAATAACTTTATCACCATCTTTAGCTACCCAGCCCTGATGATCTTGATTATCTGAAGATAACCACCTCCCTATTTTACTAATAACTCTTTCTTCATCGGCAAATTTTTCAGCTATATCCTTAGCATATACACCATATTTTTCATTAGGATATGTATTTAACCAAGTCTTTTTTTGAATATTAAAAATAGCTTGAGCATCAGCAAGTGTAGTTGTTCTAATTTTCATGTTTTTATCTTTTTTTCAGATTATGATTAATCAATAATACTATATACTACCCAATATGAAATCTTTCACAAAAAAAATAATTATTCCTGACCCTATTCCACTTACTCAAGCTGAATTAGATAAAAAGAAACTTGAATTAAAAAAGCTTTTAATAACTCAAGATGAAGTAATCAAAAGATTACAAATAGCCAGAGAGATGGGAGATCTTTCAGAGAATGGTGCATATCACGCTGCAAAGCATGAGCTAGGTAATACTAGACGCCAGCTTGGAAAAGTTAAACATCTCTTAAAATATGGTTTTGTTCCTACTGTTAGCAATGATAAGAAATCATCTGAAGTTGTTGCCTTTGGCCGTACTATTACTCTAGTTAACAATGGAAAAGAAATGACCTTTATGCTTGTCAGCCAGTTTGAATCAAATCCTTTAGAAAAGAAACTTTCTATGGAAAGTCCAATTGGCAAAGCTATTATTGGGAAAAAAGTTGATGATAAGGTAACTGTAGAAACTCCAAGGGGTGAAGTAATTTATAAAATTACTCAGATAAAATAGCCTCTACAAACTCTTCGCCATACCTCTCCCACTTAACTTCTCCAACACCAGAAACATTTATCATTTCTGCTTTATTCTTTGGCTTTTCATTAGCCATTTCAAGAAGTGTCGCATCACTAAATACCATATAGGCAGCAATCCCACTCTCTTTAGCAAGAGTTGCTCTGACTTCTCTTAATTTATCAAATAATGGATTTTTATAATAATCTTTTTTAACTTTATTTTTTGAATATGACTTAGTTGATTTACTACTCTTTTCTTGTCTTTTAATAAACTCATTTAAAGTTACTAATCTTACTTTTTTAATTTTTTCTTCCAATAAATCTTCACCTTTATCAGTAATAAATAATGCTTGGTTTTGACTAAAGTTAACTTTAATTAAGCCTAAGTTTTTCATCTGAGCAAGATAAAAATGCCATGAAGCAAAGTTAACTTTATCACTCCTTCTCATTAATTCATTT
This sequence comes from Minisyncoccota bacterium, assembly GCA_029881675.1. GTDB lineage: Bacteria > Patescibacteriota > Microgenomatia > UBA1400 > PJMF01 > JAHDXH01. Next base: position 7,934 of record JAOUMD010000017.1, read on the forward strand.
ACAAGAGACATCGTATCAATTTTATTTTGACTACTTATTTCTTTTAATGTTATAAGAGCCATTTTTGTTAATGCAGTACCATCTAAAGATGGAAAAGGTTTATTACAAATATCACAGTTATTACACTTCTTTTTATACTCTTCATCAAAATATCTAAGTAGTATTTTTCTCCTACAAATTACACCTTCAGCATATTCTTTTATTCTATCTAATTTCCCTAATTGGATACTTCTTTGAGAATTATCCAAAAAGAATTTTTTTATCATTTCCACATCAGCAAAGCTATAGAAAAGAAGTGCTTGAGCAGGAGCATTATCTCGTCCTGCCCTTCCGAATTCTTGATAATATCCTTCAATATTTTTTGGAATATTGTAGTGAATGATCCACCTTACATTTGATTTATCTATCCCCATTCCAAAGGCAATTGTGGCACAAATAATTTGGGTTCTATCTCTAACAAAACTTTGCTGAATCCTAGATCTCTCAGCACTATTTAACCCAGCATGATAGCTAGCAGCATTCAAACCAAAGCTCTTAAGTTTCTCTGCTAACTTTTCTGTTTGTTTTCTTGTTAAACAATAAATAATTCCTGATTGTGACATTTTGTCACTCAGAAAATCTTTAATCTTTTCAATTCTTTTTTGTCCTGGTAAAACAGTTAATGAAATATTAGGTCTATCAAAAGAATCAATCAACTGCTTAGGTTTATTCAGTTCTAATTGAGACAAAATGTCTGCTCTTGTGACTTTGTCTGCCGTTGCAGTTAAAGCAATAATTGGGACTTTAGGAAACTTCTTTTTGAGATATGACAATCTAGTATAGTCAGGCCTAAAATCATGTCCCCATGAAGAGATACAATGTGCTTCATCAATAGCAAATAAGTTAGGTTTTATTTTTTCTAATATTTTTGTGAAATCTGGGGATAATAACCTCTCTGCAGAAACATAAAGAATTTGTATTTCCCCATTTAATAAATTTTCTATTATTTCACTCTGCTCTTGTGAGTCCAAACTACTATTCAAATAGTTAGCTTTAATTCCATAAGCATTAAGCCCATCCACTTGGTCTTTCATCAAAGCAATCAAGGGAGAAACAACAATGGTAATACCATCTAAGATAATAGCCGGGATTTGATAACAGATAGACTTTCCACCTCCTGTAGGCATTAATACAAAAGTATCTTTTCCTGCTAAAACTGACTTAATAGCTTTCTCTTGGGTTGGATGAAAAAAATCATAGCCAAAATATTTTTTAAGTGCTATTTTGGCTATGTTTATATCATTTTTTGACTTAGGCATGAAAGTCATTCTACATGATATTAAAAAGAATATAGATCTTTATTTATCTTTCTTCTTATCTGAAGGAAGCTTGAAGCCCATTTCACCCCGTTCCTTTTTAATATAACTCAAATTACCTTCTTCATCCATAAAATATTGAATTATATAACCAAGTTCGATATTTCGTTGAATTGTGGCAACCAACCCTTCAAGAACTTCTGCATTAGATACATAATCTTTTGCTTCCACCTCTGCTTCATTCATGATAGTTTCTGCCTCAGCATATAGATTATCTCTCATCTCATAAATTGTATTTAGAAAAAGAGTTTCTGATATCTGACTTCTCTCACTTTCAGGTTGATCATCTTCTGCAGCATCTTCATCTTGTTCTATTTTTCTTGCTCTTGGTTTTCTTTTTTCTTTCTCTTCGGAGGAATCATCAATATCTAATTCTCTTAATACTTCTGCATAGCCCATCTGTAATAAAATATCGTCATCTTCGTAATACTCGTCCTCATCATCATCGTACTCATCATCTTCATATCCCTCATCCTTTTTACCCAATATTCTTCTCTCCTCATCTTCAACTCTTTTTCTTGGCATTATTGCTCCTTTTTATATATTAATTATTGAATCTCATTCTTTTCTCTATCTTTTGCCTTCTATGGCTAACTCTATTCTTATTTTTCTTTGCTCTCTTTTCTCCTTTCTTAAAGGCGCTATATACTGCCTTTTGATTTTTTTTAACATCGTATGGATCAAGATCAAATAAAGCCCAAGCAACAAAACCTATATCATGAGCTGTCCAAGTTTCTTGATCATCATTCATGATCTGATGACAATCCGAGCATAAGCACATTTCGTTCTCTAAGACTCTAATAATTGAAGGAGTTAATTTATAGTTCTGTGCTGCAAGCCAGGCTCCTACAAGGTGGTGAACCTCAAGGTTTTTACTGCGAATACCACAGCGCTCACAACAATAATTAGTCCCTTCAAGCCTCTCTTCTCTTAGATATGAGCTAAACTCATATTTCTTTCTTGCTCTAGTCATAATTTATTAATCATAAAAATATGGCCTTTATCTAATAGTTTATAAAAAAAATCCCCAGTCTTAACTGAGGCAGTAAAGAGAAAGAAATATCTTCTTAGAAAGACATAAAATTCTAATTTAATAAACTTAAAATTAACTAAAACTAATCTAGTCTTGTGCATTAACAATCTTTAACGATTTTAAACATAATATCTCACCTATAATCTCTTTATTTTTGTTTGTTGTCAATCATAAATTAAAATGAATTTGTTGCGAGACAGACTAGATATAATTGGAACTTTAACATCCAGTGAGTAATAGATTTTTATAAACTATCAAGGGGAACAAACTCCGGTTCGTGCAGTTGTTTTTCATGTTGAAAAATTATCTCCTGATCATCATATAGAAGCTTACGTGGTCTAGCTGGATCTTGTTCAGGCTTAATTACGTATGTAAACCGATAAACACCTTCAATTTTACCCTGAGCCCTATTGATTTCACGTTCAATTCCAACAATTGTTAAAACACCCTCTGAATCGATGCTATGGGTAACATCGTAATTAGCGTAGATGTCCCCTCCTTTCAAGGTTTTTTTTGCCAAATCTACTAAAAATTTAGTGTCTTTCAATAGATCAGGACGTCTTTTTTCCTCACTCATTTTATCAAACACTTTTTCTACTATCTCATCAGATGAATCTGTAGTTATGTTGGGTCTATTAGTATTTTGTCCATCCAGAGATAAAGTTTGATCATCATTACCCTGTCTATCCCTACCCTGTCTATCCCTAGAAAAAAGATTCAATCTTCCTCTCAATTTTTCTATGAATGACCCTCTTTTTTCTTTTGACATAGACATATGTTAACACTTATGAAACAAAAAAACTAAAAGAAGATATTCTATCAAACCCCTACTCCAAACTCTCTGGCTAAATCTTCTGGCCAATCCTCATCATAATTCTCTCTTCTTGCCACTTTAATTATCTCTTCCATATCTTCTTGGTATCCAAGGTTAAATAGTACATTTAATACGTTCCTACAATTACCCTGGGTAGGTTCTTCAAAAAATAAAACTCTATAGTAATCTGACCATAGATTTAAGTCCTCTGGATAATCATTAATAATCTCTTCATATATATCTAAGGCTTCACTATCTAGACCTTTCTCTAAATAAAAATCAATCAACCTCTTCTTAAAAACAACATTTCCAGTAAAAATAATAGCTTGCTCAATCGTTGACTTTAAAGCCCCTTCTCTACCTAGCTCTTCTAAGCAATCAATCATCATTCCCCAGGCTTCTCTTCTCTTTGGATTATGTATCAAACTATTGCGTAATGACTCCAATGCCAACTCAAATTTACCTTCTTCATAAAAAATCTCTCCCCAAAGTATAAATTTACTTTCTGAATTTTTAGTAACCTGATTTAATCTATATAAAACTAACTTTGCTCTATCTAAGTCACCCAAATCAAAATATACATCTGCCAGACTTGATAAAATATTCAAATCATTTGGAAAAATTTCTACTTGGGACTCAAGTACTCTAGCTAAAGTGTCTATAGACTCATAATTACTGTTAACATCTTTTTCTAAAAAAGCTAAAAAGTTATCTATAACCCCATAGTCCAAACCTTTACTGGGGTGGAACAACTCTAAGTATGGTTCTATAAAATCTTGATCAAACTTAATTGTCCTATACCAGTTTGGATTAACTTTTAAACGTAAATTATTGCTCTGTGTATTTTCACTAAACTCTTGAACTAGTCCTAATTGTCCTTCCCCCAACTGCTCGTCAGAAAGTTGCACGTTATATCTTGGATAACGCATATCACGATAATGAGCATTGCCATCACTAGTAATAATAACCATGACTGAATGAGCTTCTATTCCAGCCTCAAGATGATTGATGCCAATTTCTTCAAAAAGAGCTGAAGATAATAAAGAAGCCCCGACACAATTTATTTCTTCACTACCCTTAATATCAACTGGTAAAGAACTCCATTCTTCATACTCATATTTACTAATTTCCTTTTGAATAACATCTACAATTTCTAACTCCTTATGAGCTATCATCTCTTTACTTGCACCTAGTCTTTTCAGCTCTGCTAACCTCTGTCTATGTTTCTCAACTCCAACCTTATCTACCAATCTCTGTTTATCTCTAGAAAAATCAAACCCCAACTTTTTAAATAGATCTAAACCTCTAGGGTGTGTAGGCTCTTCTGCTTCTGGAAGTGCTTCAATTAATTTAGCTTTACCTCTCCTTGCAATAGCTCTATCTAGCTCTTGCCTTGGTTGAGAAAATTGTCTATTTATACCCAAGTAAGTTGCTTGTTGAAATGCAAAAAATGGCCCAAATTTTTGCCATGGTTTTTCTACCGAAAAATCTTCTCTTAATTCTTTTTCTTCTTTCTGCTCTCCTTCTTCTAATTTTGTGTTATTTTTACCCAAATATTTATCAGCATACTGATTCCAAGATAAGTCTTGCTTTGCTCTCTTTTCTAAAGAGGCTGGTTGATCAAAATCTAACTCAGCATGATCCGTTCTGGTCATTGCTTGAAAAAAAGCCTTAACAATTCTACTTCTTTCTGCATCTATCTCCTTCAGGGTAGGTTCTCTGCCTAATCTTTTTTCTAACCGATCATATCTTTTTTGGACAAATTTTTGACCAAATAAATCTTCTTCTACTTGTCTGAAGTCTTTTTCTATACTATCTCTAATCTCATTATCATTAATATCTACCTGAGGGACCTGGTCATATATTACTGCTCTCTTTTTTCTAAACTGGGCCCATCTGCTAAATCTATAGAAATCTGTAGACAACTCTACAGCTAGTTTTTCAGCTTCAAACTCATCACTCCAATTAACTTCTTTGGCGTAAGTCTTTAAATAAATACCAGTTTTTCTATATACATCAACAAGCTTCTTTAATTCTTCTCGATGTTCTTTTGCTCTTACCGACCCTTTAAATGTATCTTGGTCAATTAACCTGATAATGTCAAAGATCTCCCACATTTGTAGATCCTCTGGGACATTTATAATTAAATTATCATTATCATCATTCTCAAGTAATCTCCCTTCTGTTCTCTTTTTATTCCACTCGTCTCGAGAAATAAATACCGGAGAAACTTTATCATTTACCCCACACCAATAATAAAAATAACGCTTTGCTCCTTCATCAGGGAAAGCGTCTCTATTCTTTATTGGTTCAATATCAGCCTCATAATTTAATACCATTATTCTCAGTATACTAAAAAAACCTAGTTACATGACTAGGTTTTTCTACTTTATGTGCCCCCACCTGGAATCGAACCAGGATTTACAGTTCCGCAAACTGTTGTTCTATCCGTTTAACTATGGGAGCAATATATGTATATTTTATCTGGAAATTCAATTAAGTAAAGTTTTTAGAGTAATTTACTCTAATGGGATTTTTTCTGCAAGCCATCGAGATGCCTTCTCATAGCTAGTTAAGGGTGGTTGTTCATTAAGTAAAACTTCTGATAATACATCGATGATGGTTTGCTCATCTGCTTTGTTATATAACAAAGTAATTCTATTTGGGAAACGTCCTAACTCAATATTAATCACATCTTTATCTTGCTTTTCATCTTTCCAGAATCTTCCTAATTCTTCCCAATAATACATTTGGTCATCAAATCTAATTCCATAGCTAGTGATCTTAATAAGACTATCATGAGGTGGAACACTGGAGAGAACATAGGCAATAAAGGCTAATGTTACTACTACTGCTATAGGTAAGAATTGTCCTGCAAAGAATAAAATAAGAGAGACAAGGAATACAATTAGAGCAATAGTAGTGTAATACTGCTTATTCCTCTTCTTATATGGTCTTGAAGCAGCCTTCCACTCAAAGATTACTTCTTCAGGTTGTGGCCTTGGAACATTTGCGAAATATTCTTGCGCAATTTCTTGTGGATTGGGTTTATTTCTAACTGGCATAACCTACTTAATAATATACAGGAAAAAACGAGAGCGATCCAGAAAGAATTTTGACTTGGTATCAAAAAACATTCATAATAAAAATCGTACTATGCCAATCAAACAAAAACCAAGAAAAGTAAGCAAATATAGAAACCCAAACAAAAAAAAGATGAGTCTGGGATCAATCATCAAACTGATATTACTTTTTGTTGTCCTTGCCTCACTACCTATTGCCTACTACCTCACAACTCAAAATCAGGATGTTAGACAACAGGCTGCGGGAAGTTGTAAAGAAGAACAAGTAAATACAGAGTTTAGGAAATATGAGCCTGGTACAGATAAGGGTTGGACAAGTGGTGGAAAAATGAAATCAAAAATTGGAGACAAAATTGATGTTAACTGTTTTGCAAAAACTGGTAGTGCTCTCCTCTCAAATGGAAAAATATCCTTAAAAATTGATGGTAAAGCTACAAGCATTCCATCTAGAAATGTGATAAATAAAGGAGCTTCACTTAAAGGATACGAAATTACTCAAGGTGGGGTTCATGCATTCACCTGTTCTAATTCTACTTGTACAAATACAGATAAAATTAGTATTGCCAAACCTCCAGTAACAACAACTGATAGTACTCAAACAAATAATAATCAAACTGGGACCGAACAAGTTCGTTGTACTCAAGATGCAAAACAATGCCCTGACGGAAGTTTTGTTTCAAGATCTGGGCCTAATTGTGAGTTTGCCTCCTGCCCACAGGTAGATTTAAATAATTCTGATCAATCTGGTACTACTGACCCAGCTACTATTGCAGGAAACTGTCCAAACCCGTCTGTAGCAGATTTAAACAATGACTGCAGTGTTGACCTTAAAGACTATGATTTATTCTTATCAGAATTTATCAAAAATCAGAAATAAAGCATGAAAAAAAAACAATCTAAATTTTCTGCAGTTCTTGGCCTATTTTTTCTAGTATTTCTAGCTTTAACTGGCTATTCTCTAACCTCTTCACAGTTCTTTAACTTTGATCTGAGAAAAAAAGCTTCAGGTGAACCTCTCACTGTAAACTTAGTTAGCTCAAGTCAAAAAGTAAGCCCTAATCAGGCCTTTACAGTAGATATTGAAATTAACACTCAAGGTAAATTTATTTCTGGACTCCAATTTATTGGAGAAATTACCGGAGTAGACCAAGATAAATCAGGCTTAATTGTTCACCAGCCAGCTGGACTTAATCCAATCCATACTGAGATGAAAAAAAGCGGAGAAAATCTACAATTTAAGTTTATAGAACTAGCCACATTGGGAACACAAGCATTCACTAGTCATGACCAAAATATAAAAGTTACAACGCTATTCCTCTATCCTATTAAAGACGGCGATATAAAAATTGTTTTTGATCAAGGAAAGTCTGGTGCATTAGAGTTTGAAAAGGAATTTTTATCCTCAAACATTAGTCAAACTGCATATAATATTGAAATTGATGATGGAAGAGGTGGCGGAAGTATTGCCCCACCTGATCAAGGAATCCATCGTAGCTGTAATGAATACTGTGCCGACTCCAACGAATGTGCCAGTGAATTTAGCTGCTACTACAATCGTTGTCGTAACCCAAAAAATTTAACTCAAGTACAATGCGCTGACCCAATTATCATTACTCAGCCAGTTGTTACTACTCAAGTTACTACAAAAACTACTTCCCAACAAAAAGGAGGAACTAAAACAACTGATATACCCTTTGAAACAAAGTATGTTAGTTTGACTTCTACACCTGTGAAAGAAGAAGCTACTTCTTCTTCAGTAATAGCGACTGTTATTATCACTCAGGCAGATAAAGAGGAGGTAACACCAAGTCCCTCACCAAAGGTATCCCCCCAAATTGCCACTCAATCTTCGGTTAAAGTCCGTAATTTAGGGTCAGCAAAACCACAACCTTCGCCTACTATTAGTGACAATACTAATCAAAAAAAGAGTAGTAATTTACCTCTCTTAATTGGAGCTGCTTTACTAACAGGTGTTGCTGGAATTATTGCAGTTTTGTTCTTTATCAAGAATCTAAATTCAAAATAATAACCCCAAGTGAAAAAAAACCAGATTAGTGTTAAAATTGCACCTTAAGGAAGTGTCGCATAGCGGTCAATTGCACCTGTCTTGAAAACAGGAGGCCTAGCCTTCGTGGGTTCGAATCCCTCCACTTCCGCCAGATTTTAAGATAGATATTATCAATAAGGTATAATATCTGAATATGAAAAAAATAATTTCCTATTCTCTAGTCATTTTTCTTTTTCTTTTTAGCTTTGCTAATCAAACTTTTGCTCAAACAGACTATAAAGCAGTCCTTCTCTTAAGCACTCAGAATCCCCAAACAGTAGCTGGAAACTTAGTCAACTATGATCTCATTCTTAATACACTTGGTAATGATATTAATGAAATTGACGTCCAATTCTTAATTAAAGGTCCTTTTGATCGTCAAAGTATGACCTTTAACCTTCACCCTGACCATAGATTAGAAAGACTTCATAACTCTGCCCCATTATCTGTAGTTCGTTACCAAAGAATCTTTGAAGGTGATGATGGGATTAGAGTTCAAGTAGTTCTGAAATCAAGTGATGGTAAACCATTTAATGAAGGTTCTGGAGCTATTCCTGTCTACAGAGTAAACTTTAGAACAAATGATACTGGAACAATAAAAGGGTATATAGACTCAAGCCACTCATATGTTAAATACACAGATGTATCTAAAATTGACTATGATAACTACACCCCTGAATCTAGAGCAAAATTACTAACAGTCATTAGCAATAATCAAGTAATTCCTACCCCAACGCCTAGACCTGTTGTCGCAAGCCCAAGCTCAACTCCAAATCCGACTGTTTCTCCTACTTCAATGCCAGAGAGCACTCCTCTCTCAAAATATGATGAGGAATTTGAAAGAGTTACAGAAGAAATTGAAGAGTTAAAAGGTCAAGTAGAAGAGCAAGAAAACAGAATCTCTTTGCTTGAAAAAATTATTCAAAGTTTTAAAAATTTCTTTGGTAAACTTTTTAACTAATATCTATTAAGACCACTTCCATCTCTTTTATCATCTAGCAGTTGAATTACCCAATACAGTGGTATAATAGTCTCCTAGACCACAACGGTAACCATTAGTATGTTTTTCATCTAAGTAAGGTCCGGAATTTGTAAAAAAATAGTCGCACTGGTGGTCTATAGGCGACAAGATGAGGAAATGATGGACGATAACCAATCCCCAGTTAATCCTAACAAGTTGTATCTAGGAAACCTTTCATGGTCACTAGGTGAGGATGATATTCGTGAACTTTGTGAACCTTTTGGTGAACTAGTTGACGTAAGATTAATAACAGAACCAAGAAGTGGTCGCTCAAAAGGCTTCGCTTTTGTTGAGTTTGCTGAAGAAGACGCTGCTAAAGCTGCTTTAGAAGAACTTAATGAAAAAGAAGTTGATGGACGTAACTTATTTGTTAAAGTTGCACAACCAAAGAAACCAAGAACTGATTTCGGTGGTGGCAACAGAGGTGGCGACCGTAGAGGTGGCTTCCAAAGAAACAACTACAACGACCGTAACGATCGTGGTGGAGACAGAGGTGGATACAGAAACTAAAGTTTAACTTTAATTTTTATTGAAATTTAGAAAAGAGTGGGTTTAGGCCCACTCTTTTTGATTGTCTAGAATTAAAAAAACTATTCTCTCGATTAAATACCAAATTGCGAAAGATACTTATCCTTCCCTGCCGCAATAGTACTTCCAGAATCTTGAGATTTTCTTAATCTTTCTAATACTGGTCTACTTACTTCACTCCTACTTTGTAAAATTTGATTATTAATAATATTGATAATATGTCTGGCAGCATCTATCTCATCTCTCCCAGTTTTTAATAAACTAACTGGAACAACTACAGAATATATTTTCCCTTTTTTTCCAGTACTATTCTCTCGTTCTTGTAAAAAACGCATAGTGGTATTTATATCCTCAGAGTACCAGGTACCCTCTAATTGATCATTTACATAACCTGTCGCATCCAAAGATACTTCTCCACGGAAACAATAAATAAAACCTCCTTTTTTATCTTGTTCTTCTGCATACTGACGTATTCTCTCTAGATCAGATTCTTTTTGGGTCTTCTCTTTCATATAGTTTGAGTTTTTTACTTTATAACTCTCAGCAATGGCTTCTCTTCTACAACTGTAGGCTTTCTGTCTTTACCATGAAACAACTCTCCTATGGCTGTTTTTAATTCATGCCTTTTATCTGTATCAACTCCAAACTCTCTATTCTCGTGATTATAAGAAGCTATAACTCCTTCATAGGTAAAGAACATTACTGCCTTAAAAAATGATGCGTAGATAATTACTTTTGTAATAAGTGCAAAGATGTTATCTTTTTCTTCCAATGAGACCAATGGGTTTTCTTCACTACCATCACCACTAAACTCATCACCATTGAGCTCACTAATCATTCTATTTCTAGCTTCTATTGGAACTACCATGATTAACTTAAAACACCAGTCTTTTTGGCTACTTCAATCGCTTTTTTAATAAACAACTTTAAGTCATCCATAGTATGAGTAGCACTAATCTGCACTCTGATCTCATCTCTTCCTTTAGGAACTACTGGATAGTTAATATTTGTTACTAATATACCCTCATCGTAAAGACCATGAGTCATTTTCATTGTTTTTTGTGCCTCCCCAATTAAGAGTGGTTGAATTGGGTGACTTGAGTCTGCCGCAAAGACAAATCCAGCTTCACTCATCTCTTTTTTGAAGTATTTAATATTTTTACCTAAATTATCAATTAACTTTTGACCTTCTTTTGAGTTAACTATTCCTACAGAAGCTAATGCAGCTCCTGCTGTAGCTGGTGAGATATTATTTGAATAAATATACGTAGCAGCTGATTCTCTGAGGTAATCAATTACTTCTTGGTCAGCAACAACATAACCACCATCAGCTCCAAAACCTTTACCGAGAGTTCCAACAAGAACATCTGCTCTACCTGACATGACTTCTTCTGTTCCTCTACCAGTTTTACCACTACCAGCAACTCCATGAGCATCATCTACAACAAGTAATACACCTTCTTTGTAGACTTTGTCATATTGGTCCACTACTTCTCGTAGTTTCTTTAGGTCTTGGAACTCACCAAGCATACTAAAAACACCATCTGTAACAACAACTACCCTATCAAACTTATCTTTGTTTTCTTCAAGGACTTTGGCTGCCTCAGCTGGTTTAAGATGAGCAAAGATTGCTTTAGATTCTTTGCTTAGATTAGCTAACCTAATTCCATCAATGATACTACGATGGTTTAGTTGATCAGATAAAACTAATGTATTGTTGTTAAGAAGTGAATCTCTACTTTGACCTTTGATAAGACTGAATAACACAGCCAAGTTTGTTGCAAATGCAGAAGAAAAAATCATTCCGTCATCACGTCCATGGAACTTTGCCAATGCCTTTTCTAAATCACGATGGACTTTGAGTGAACCTGAAATAAACCTAACTGCTCCAGGACCGGCTCCATAGTTATCAGAAGCTTTATGCTCTGCTTTTTTTAACTTTGGGTGATGTCTAAGACCTAAATAGTCATTAGAGTTAAAGACCATAAACTCTTTACCATCAATCAATGCCTTTGGTGATGGATCTTTAGTAAATCCCTCAATAATATTTTCTTTTCTCTTGGTTACAGCTGCTGCATCTACTCTAGCCACCTCAGCCTTTAGTGTTTTATAAAAATCTTTCTTTGACATATATTTCTTTCTTTAATAGGAATAATTAATTTAATTTTCACCTTCAAACTTCTTTTTAAGCTCAGTTAACATTACGGTGACCATTCTGTCTAAATCATAATCGTGTTGCCAATCCCAATCTTCTCGTGCAGTTGAGTCATCAATTGATTTTGGCCATGAGTCAGCAATTGCCTGACGATTATCTGGTTTATATGTAACTTCTACCTTAACTTTTTTATTTATTGCTTCTGCAAGCTGCGTAACAGTGAAGCTAATAGCAGCTAAGTTATAACTTGTTCTAATTGTTAATTTATCTGGGTCAGCTTCCATCAGATCAATTGTTCCTTTGACTGCATCATCCATATACATCATTGGTAATACTGTGTCCTCTTTAACAAAGCATTCATACTTTCCAGTCTTTAATGCTTCATAGAAAATAGCTACAGCATAGTCAGTAGTTCCCCCACCTGGTGGAGTTTTATAACTTATAATTCCTGGATAACGAACACTTCTCACATCAAGATTAAATTTGTTGAAATAGTATTGGCAAAGAAGTTCTCCAGCAACTTTAGTCACACCGTACATAGTAGTAGGTTCAAGAATAGTTCTTTGAGGGGTTTCAACTCTAGGAGTAGTTGGACCAAAGGCAGCGATAGAACTTGGCCAAAATACTTTTATCTTATTCTCTACTGAAAGATCTAAGACATCTTTAAGGGACTGCATATTGAGATCCCAAGTAAAGCCTGGCTTTTCTTCACCTGTTGCAGAAAGAAGAGAAACAAGATGATAAATAGTACCGATATTATGTTTTTTAATCAAAGACTCTAGCCCATCTCTATCAGGCATTCTCAACTTCTCAACCAAACCTTTGAAACCTTCTGGAATATTCCTATTCCCTACTGCAATGACATTATCTTGACCAAATTTTTCTTTAAGGGCAGGAACTAGTTCACTACCTATTTGACCAAAAGCACCAGTTACTAAAATTTTTTTCATAAGATTCTTTCGCTTCTTCTTATATTTTGTATCTTACCAAAATTTCTTTAATCAGAATGAGTAAAACATATTCAATACTCAATTACACTTTGTTAGTCGTAACAAATTTATAAAATCATGCAAAACTAAAAAGCCCCCACATAAGTAGAGGCTTTTTTTATTACAAATTAATATAACTATAAACTCTTCATGAATTCTTTTATCTCAGCACCATGCTTTTCATGACTTAACATAAACTTAATATGAGCTTTCATATAGTTAAAAGGGTCCCCAGTAGTCATCCATTCTCCATCAATAGCTTTAACTCTGACAACTCCATGCTTAGCCACTTCATCAATTGCATCAGCAATCCATAGCTCACCGTCTTTTCCAGTAGCATCAGCCTTTAGGTATTCAAATACTTTTGGGGTAAGAACATAGCGACCATAAGAAGCTAAATCTGATGGAGCTTCTTCTGGATCTGGCTTTTCAACAAGATATTCAACTTTGTCTTTAGAACCATCTGCAATCTTTACAATTCCATATTTACTTAGTTCTGCCTTGGTAACTTTTTGAGCACCGATTACACCATCATTTTCTCCACTTTGGAATTTTTCGATGATTTGCTTGACTGAACTTTCTTTAGATAAAACAAGATCATCTCCAAAAAGAACTACAAAAGCGTCATCACCTTCAACTAAATCTTTAGCTGTAAGGACTGGTCTTCCATTACCATATGGGAGTCTATCATCCTGAGGGACAATAGTGATCTTTGGTAGTTTAAATACTTTTTCTACCTTCTCCCAACGATCTAACTTACCTTGTCTAATCATTAGGGTTCTAATATTTGTTGCACTGCCATAGAAGTAGTCTTCAAATTTAGTTACTTCTGCTGGAGCTGCTACGATAATGACCTCTTCAATACCTGCTTCGGCACATTCCTCAACCAAATATTGAATAATTGGTTTATCAATAATTGGCAACATTTCTTTCGGAAAAGTTTTGGTGATCGGTAAAAATCTTGAACCGAATCCTGCTGCTGTAATAATAGCGCGTTTAATAATTTTATCTGCCATAAGTGTTTAATACCTATTACGTATCTGTCATTCTACACTATAAAAAGTATCAAATGAAAACACCTCTTTCTAGTCAATAAAAAAGAGGTGATTTCAAGGCAAAAATCATTTTTTTAAGCTAACTCTTTAATGAAATTTTTTAAATCCTGACCATATTTAGAGTGATTTAACATGAACTTAATATGAGACTTCATGTAACGGATAGGATCCCCAGTAGTCATCCATTCTCCATCAACGACTTTAACTAAAACTCTTCCTTCTTGAGCAACTTTATGATTAGCGTCTTGTAGCCACAACTCGTTATCGAGTCCTGTAGCGTCCCCCTTAAGATATTCAAAAATCTTTGGAGTTAAGACATATCTTCCATATGAAGCTAAGTTAGATGGAGCTTTAGATTTTTCTGGTTTTTCAATCACCAACTCAACCTGATTTTTTGTCCCTTCCTTAATTTGCACCATTCCATAGCGATCAATTTCAGTATCAGGTACTTCTTGAACAGCTAACACACCATCACAAGGATCTGATTCATAAAAATCAACAATTTGTTTTACCGCACTTTCTTTTGATAGAACTAAATCATCCCCCCACATCACCACAAAAGCTTCATCACCTTCAACTAAATCCTTAGCTGTCAAAACTGGTCTTCCGTTACCATATGGAAGTCTGTCATCCTGAGGAACAATGGTGATTTTAGGTAACTTAAATACTTTTTCTACCTTCTCCCATCTGTCTAACTTACCCTGCCTAATCATCAATGTTCTAATGTTAGTCGCGCTACCATAGAAATAATCTTCAAATTTAGTTACTTCAGCTGGAGCGGCCACAATAATGACTTCTTCGATGCCAGCCTCAGCACATTCTTCTACCAAATATTGAATAATTGGTTTGTCAATAATTGGTAACATTTCTTTTGGAAAAGTTTTGGTGATTGGTAAAAATCTAGATCCAAATCCTGCTGCTGTTATAATAGCTCGTTTGATTTTTCTGTCTGACATAAGTTTACTTTCTTATTAGTTCTATCATTCTACAACAAACAAAAAAAATATTTAATGTTTATGACAAAGCACATTCAAAATCACCATGATTTTGAAAAATACTCCAGAGAAAAAAAGGTTGGTAAAGAAATGCTTAGTAGTTTTTTTGAATCTAAGTTTACAACAAAATCTCCCACTCAATATTTAAACAAAATCAACTGGGAAAACCCAAATGACCCACTCAAATTAATGACTATTCCTCATACTTTAGAGAAAAAGATAAAAGAGTATGAAGTAACAGATCCAATTGGAGATAGGCCACATTTAGCTACAGACAACTTAGTTCATCGTTATCCTGATAAAGTCTTACTTCTCCTTACAAACAATTGTCAGATTAACTGCCGGTTTTGTTTCAGAAGAGAACTTTCTCATCACTCTGCTCCACCTAATATTGAAAAAATAATTGAATATATTATTGATCACAGTGAAACAAAAGAAGTTATTTTTTCAGGTGGTGACCCATTAACCCTTTCTCCAAAATATATAAATAATGTTTGTCAGAGATTAAATAAAATTAACCATATTACAAAAATTAGATTCCACACTCGTATTCCCATTGTGAACCCTGATCATATTGATGAAAAATACTTAGAACTATTTGAACAAATAGCGAAACAAAAACAACTTACTATTGTCTTGCATGTTAACCATTTAAATGAATTGGATGATAAAAATATAGAGTTATTTAAAAAACTTAGGAAATCAGCCCTGTTAATGAGTCAAACAGTATTATTAAAAGGAGTGAATGATAATAAAAAGACACTTTCAGACCTCTTCTCTTATCTGGTGAATCACAATGTTAAGCCATATTATCTTCATCATTTAGACTTAGTCAAAGGCACTAGTCACTTTAGAATTTCTATTAAAAAAGGAAAAGAAATATATGAGTCACTTCATAGAATACTTCCAAAAAATAAGATACCCAAATATGTTTTAGATTTACCTGGCGGGAAAGGAAAAGTTCCTGTAATAGAAATGAAAATACTTAAAAATGGTTCTTATCAAGCAAAGAACTTTAAAGGAGAAATTATTTCTTATATAGACCCTGCAAACTCCCCCACATCACCGCAAAATCAGAAGTAACTTGTAGAAGTGGTAAAAAGTACCAGCCAGTTTTTACATATTTGATGTTTTTCTTAATTGCCCAACCCAAATATAAAGCAAAGATTAGCCCTCCAATTACCAAATTAAACACAAATAAAAATATAAAAATTAGATACCTAAGATAAATAGAGATAACTTTTGGTCTGACGATCCCTGCTTTAATATCACCCCTGGCAAATCGTAGAATCATCGTCCAAAACTCTTTTAAAGTACTCCTTGGAATCCAAGTCACAATCGCTTTTCTAGCAAAGACTATCTTAACTTTACTCTTTTCCATCTTTCTAGCTAATGCATAGTCTTCATTATCACTTAGTTTCTTATCAAACCATCCAAGCTCATCAAGAACATCTCTTCTAATCATCATTGACCTAGTGGCCGGAAGAAAAGTTTTAGGATTTACCCTATCTGGCATTACTAAAACATATGGCACTACTGCCTCTTCAAATGGTCCAATTGGATCACTGTTGTAAAACCCTGCTACTACATCTGCCTTTTCTATCTTTTTCTCTAATTCACTTA
>JAOUMD010000018.1 GCA_029881675.1 Minisyncoccota bacterium
GTGCTTCGAGTAAAGCGAAGGCTTGATCGTTTGACTTTGTATTTGTTACAAATGTGATTTGTAATCCTCTAATATTTTCGATGCTATCGTAATTAATTTCTGGGAAAACGATTTGCTCATTAATTCCTAAATTGTAATTACCATTACCATCAAAAGCTGTTCTAGATACACCTCTAAAGTCTCTAACACGAGGAAGAGCTAATGAGATTAGTTTGTCAACAAATTCCCACATCTTTTCTCCACGTAGAGTTACCATAACACCGAGAGGTTCACCTTCTCTGAGCTTGAAACCAGCAATTGATTTCTTTGCTTTTGTTACTTGAGGGTGTTGACCAGTAATAAGTTTAAACTGTTCAACAACGTTATCAATAACTTTCATTCTGTTTCTAGGGTTTGACGGAAAGTCTGCCACACCCATATTAAGAACGATTTTATCGAGCTTAGGAACAGAAAAAATGTTATCAATCTTCAAATCTTTTTTGAGTTTTGCAACGATCTCTTCTTGGTATTGTTTCTTTAGTCTATTCATTTTATTTATATCCTTAAGATATTATTTCTTCTTTTGTTCTTTCTTTGGTGAATCAATCACCTTACCAGTTTTTTTAAAGATTCTAACTTTTGAACCATCTTCATTAACTTTGAAACCAATTCTGTCAGCTTCATTCTTATCATTAAGAATAGCAATACTTGCAGTGTGAAGAGGTCTTTCTAAGATCTTCTTCTCACCAGGGTTTCCACCATAAGGCTTGACATGTTTTGTGTAAAGATTAATACCTTTTACAACAATACGATCTTTTTTTGGAATCACTTTAGTGATTTCACTTTTACGACCTTTGTCTTTTCCTGATGTTACTAGTACTTTGTCTCCGACGTTAAATTTCATAGTTTTATAATACCTCTGGTGCTAAACTTGCAATCTTGTTAAATCCTCTGTTTTTAACTTCACGAGCGACTGGACCAAAAACACGAGTTCCGATTGGATCAAGTTTGTCTCTGCTTTCAATAATAACGGCTGCGTTATCATCAAATCTAATGTATTCACCGCTAGCTCTTCTTGTTTCTTTTTTAGTTCTAACAATAACTGCTTTAATTTTCTCACCTTTTTTTACTGTACCTTTAGCATCAGAAGCAATAACTGAAGCTGCAACAATATCACCTACATAGCCGAATCTTCTTTTTGATCCACCATGGACTTGAATAACTCTGATGCGTTTTGCACCTGAATTATCTGCGATTTGTAGTACTGATCTTAATTGAATCATGATCTGTTATTTCTTATTTACTATCTTAGCTACTTTAAATTTCTTTGTTTTGCTAATTGGTCTACATTCAGCAATAACTACTTCTTGGCCAAGTTCTAATGACATGTCCTCATAATGAGCAGCATACTTCTTAGTCTTCTTGACGTATTTTTTATACAAAGGATGTAACTGTCTAGCCGTAACTGTGACAGTTGCAGTCTTTTCATTTTTTAATGATGTAATTGTTCCTTGTATAGTCTTCATATTATTTGTTTAGTAATTCTCTTCTTCTAAGTTCTGTTTTTACTCTAGCGATATCATCAGCTAATGTTCTTGGTAAACAAATGTTAGTAAGCTTCATAGCTTTTTTTTCTAACCTTGCTTTAGCCAATTCAATACTTAAACTACCGAGCTGTTTTTCAAGTTGAGCTTGAGTTTTTTCTTTTAGTGCTTTGATATCGTTTCTTTTCATTATATTTTATTTTTCAACAATTGTTGTTCTTACAGAAAGCTTGTGTCCTGCTTTTCTAAGAGCTGACATTGCTACTTCTTTTGTAACTCCACCGACTTCATAAATAATCATTCCTGGTTTAACAACAACAACATATCTATCAATGTCACCTTTACCTGAACCCATCTTTACACCTACTGGCTTTGAAGATACAGGTTTGTGAGGGAATACTCTTAACCAGAACTTACCTGTTCTCTTTGTAGAATAAGTAATTTTCTTACGAGCAGCTTCTAACTGTCTAGCAGAAACCCATCCACAAGTTGTAGCTTTCAAACCATAATCACCAAAAGCAACTGTATTACCACGAGTAGCAACACCTCTCATTTTGCCTCTAAATTCTTTACGGTATTTTGATTTCTTAGGTTGTAACATGATTTATTTTCCGTCTACCATTCCTTTATAGATCCAAACCTTGATACCTACATATCCAGATTTTGTTAAAGCTGGACCTTGGAAATAATCGATGTTAGCTCTGAGAGTTTGTGTAGGAACACTTCCTTCAAAGTATTTTTCTGTTCTTCCAATTTCAGCTCCACCGATTCTGCCGGAAAGTTGTATTTTAACACCTTTTCCACCTGCTGCCATGACCTTTTCTAAAGCCTGTGAAACAGCTCTTCTGTGTGGGTATCTCTTTTCTATTTGATCTTTGATTCTTTCTGCTACTAATTTTGCGCTTAGATCTGGTGTTCTGACTTCTTCAACTTTTAAGTTGATTTTAAGTTTTTTACCATTATCTCTGTGAGCATTAATAGTTCTATTTAAATCAGCTTGAACTTTTCTTAAGTTTTCTCCACCTTTTCCGATAACGACACCTGGTCTAGAAACAAATAGGATTAACTTTAAAGTTGTAATTGATCTTTCAATATCAATACCAACAACACCAGCATGTGCAAGTTTTTCATTAAGATATTTTCTAATCTTAACGTCTTCCAAAATCACACCTTGGTAATCGTCTTTCTTAGCAAACCATCTGGACTTCCAAGTGAAGGTGTTGCCAATTCTAAAGCCGGTTGGATTAACTTTTTGTCCCATATTATTGTTTCTTAGTAGTTGTTTTTACCGTTTCTTTCTTAGTTGTAGTTTTTTTAACTGCTTTTTTTGAAGTAGCTTTTTTTACTACAGATTTCTTTTCTTCTTTTTTAGCTTCTTTAGCGACCTTTTCAGCTTTTATAACAGCTTTCTCTTCAGTTTTAGCTGTCTTTTCTTCTAGAGTAACAGTGATATGACAGGTTCTCTTCATGATGCTGTGTGCTCTACCTCTGCTAACAGGGTTGAATCTCTTATAAGTAGGTCCTGGATTAACAAGGATTTCCTTAATAGCTAGTTTACTAGCATCTACACCATGATTGTTCTTAGCATTAGCAATTGCTTGCTTAATTGTTTTAAGTAGAACTAAAGTAGCTCTTCTTTCAATAATAGCTAATTGCTTAATAGCTTGATCTAAAGGAAGATCCTTGATAGTATTTGCTACTAATCTAACTTTTCTTGGTGTTTGTCTAGTGTTTTTTTGCGTAACTTTAAATTGCATGTTTTTATGTCTTAGTCATTGTTCTCTTTACAATCTTACCGTGACCTCTAAAGGTACGTGTTGGAGAGAATTCACCTAATTTGTGTCCGACCATTGATTCATTACAGTAAACTTCATTAAAAACTTTTCCATTGTGAACCATAAAAGTGTGTCCAACAAAATCAGGACTAATAGTACAAGCTCTACTCCAGGTTTTAATTGGGGCTTTCTTACCTTCAGCTTTTTGTTTTAAGACTTTGCTTAAAAGCTTTGGGTCAATGAATGGTCCTTTTTTGCTTGATCTTGACATACTTTTATATTATTTCTTTCTTCTGTCTCTAACGATATATTTGTTAGTTACTTTGTTTTTCTTTCTTGTTTTCTTACCCATGGCGATCTTACCCCATGGAGTCTTTGAATATTTAAGACCAACACCAGTTCTACCTTCACCACCACCATGAGGATGTGATCCTGGGTGTTGTGCGGTACCTCTGACCGTAGGTCTAATACCCATTAATCTCTTACGACCAGCTTTACCAAGTTTTTGGTTTTTATGATCTTGATTTCCAACTTGACCGATTGTAGCGATACAATTGCTATTTATCAACCTTATTTCCTTTGATGGAAGTAAAATTGTAACGAATTTCTCATCTTTTGATTGGACCATAGCACTTGTTCCGGCACCTCTGACCAATTGTCCACCCTTACCAAGTCTTATTTCAATGTTGTGAACAGGAGTTCCAACTGGAATATTCTTAAGTTGAGTTGCATTACCTGGGGTAGGTTCTACAACATCACCAGAAACAACCATTTGATCAACTTTTAATCCATTTGGAGCTAACATGTATCTCTTTTCACCATCAGGGTAGAAAACGAGAGCAATATTTGCACTTCTCATTGGATCGTATTCAATTCTTTCGACTCTTCCTTCGATATCTCTCTTATCTCTTTTCCAATCAATAATTCTCATTCTTTTCTTAACACCACCACCTCTATGTCTAACAGTAATATGACCTTTAAAACCTCTACCTTGTCTCTTCTTATGACCTGGAACTAAAAGTGATTTCTCTGGTGCACCTTTATAAAGATCACCACGATCAACACTTAGTTTGTGTCTTTGTCCGTTGGTAGTTGGTTTAGCTTTTCTTAACATTTTTAATTATCTATTTATTTTCCTTCGTTTGGATTGAAGTCAAACATTTCAATTTTGTGGCCTTTTTTAAGTTGAACAATAGCCTTTTTGACTTGTGGAACAACTACTCTCATTCTTTTTTTACCAGTTTTCTTAATAGTTTTATTTCTTCTAATTGTGTTAACATCTTGAACCTCAACACCAAAAAACTCTTCAACAGCTACTCTAATTTGATCTTTATTAGCTAACTTATCAACTTCAAAAACATACTTGTTCTCAGACTGAGCTAAGAGCAAAGATTTTTCTGTAATGACTGGTTTTTTAATAATATATGGATTCATGATTATTTAGCTGCTTTAGCCTTAGCTACTTTTTTAACAACTTTAGCTTCTTTAACTTCAGCAGTTTTAGATTCTTTTTTAACTTCTTCTTTAACAACTCTTTTTGTTCTCTTTGTTTCTTTTTTTGCTTCAAGTCTATCTTCAATAGTCTTGATAGCATCTGAAGTGACAATGATTTTATCAGCCATTGCTATTTCTAAAGCATTAACTCTTGAAGCAGATACGATCAAAATAGATTCAATGTTTCTTAAACCTCTAAGAACTTCTTCTTTAGATTCATTAATGATGATTAAGATCTTGCTTGTTTCTGGAGCTAACTTAGTCATTAAAGAAACCGCATCTTTTGTCTTACCACTTAAGCTCATGAGTTCATCACTAACGATGATTTCATTTGCTTGAGCAGATAAAGCACTGATAAGAGCTTTCTTTCTCATAACGTTTGTTAATTTTAATTTCCAGTTTTCATTTCCTTTTGGACCATGAGCAACACCACCACCAACAAAGATATGAGCAGATCTTGCACCATGTCTAGCATTACCAGTTCCTTTTTGTTTGAACCATTTCTTTTTAGTTCTCTTAACTTCAGCTCTTGTCTTTACTTTGCTAGTACCTTGTCTCTTGTTTGAGAGATAGATTCTAACAGCTTGTGAAAGAAGTACTTCATTAACTTCAGCAGCAAAGATGCTGTCGTTTACAGTTAAAGAACTTTTGCTAGTTGCTGTAATTTTAGTTAATTTCATTTTTATTTTTCTTCAGTTTTAGATTCTTCTTTAACTTCAACTTCTTTTTTTACAGGAGCTTCTTTAATACCAGAAGACTTCTTGTCTAAAACGACATTGTTCTTTTCACCTGATTTTTCAATTTTTATAGTAGAGTTAATTGCTCCTGGAACAGGACCTGATAACCATACCTCATTGTTATCCATATCAATATGAAGAACTACTAAATTTAGAACAGTAGAAGTAGCATCACCATAATGACCAGGCATTTTCTTACCTTTCCAAACGTGACCAGGATATGTACCAGCACCGATAGAACCAACGGCTCTAGCTCTATCTGATTGACCATGAGTCTTTGGACCACCATGGAAATTATGTCTCTTCATACCACCTGCAAAACCGCGACCTTTTGAAGTTCCTTGAACTTTGACAATGTCACCGACTTCTAAAACTTGGTTTAAAGCTATTTTATCTCCAACTTTTACATCATCACCGGTGTTATGAACACCATGTAATTTTGAAATTCCGTTAGAAAAACCGCTCTTTTCCAATTTGGTTCGAAGCGGTTTAGTTACATTTTTTAATTTTTTCTTACCATATCCAATTTCAAAAATCTTACTTTCTGATGTTGGAAGGTTATGTTGAGCTACAACGAGATTATCGTTAACAATACAACGAGTAATTGCCACGCGTTTGCCCGCGGTTGTCCAACCTTGGCTCATCTTGAGTTTGGTAGCAAATACTTGATTTAACATATAATTTATTATTCTCTAATTCAGAGAATCTTAGTTTTATAAACTTGATTCTTAGTGTTTTTTTTCTATTTTTTTTCAGACTTTATTATTACTTTTTGTAGAATTAACTACATCTTGATTTGAATGTCTACACCTGCAGGCAGGTCTAAATGCATTAATGAATCAATTGTCTTACTTGTTGGATTAACGATATCGATAACCCTCTTGTGTGTCTTAATTTGATAATGCTCTTGAGCATTCTTATCAGTATGTGGTGAAGTCAGAACAGTAAATTCTTTCCTGTGAGTAGGAAGAGGTACTGGACCTACAACGTTGGCACCTGTAGAAACAACTGTCTCTAAGATCTTACGAGCTGCCTCATCGATGACACGGTGATCATACGCTTTGAGTCTAACTCTAATGTTGTAAGCTGAGTTCTTGTCTGTTTTCGCCATATTTTAATAATAATTAAGATTTTTCTTTTTTTGTCCCTTTTCTTAAGGACAGGAGGAGATTATATCAGTAATTTCCCCATGTTGCAAAGGTGGAATTAATTATATCAGATATTTATAAAAAGTCGTGATAAATAAAGACAATTTTATCAATTGCTATTAATGACTTCTTTTGGCAAAATGACTTATGTCATGAACAAACCAACCATTCCTTCCTTTTCAGATTTACTTAAAGAAAGAGTAATTGCTGAGAAATATATAGAAGAATTAGTTAAATACTTAAAGAAAGGTGGGCAATGGCGAGACTTGGTTGATGAACTAAACAGAGTTAGCACAACAAATCACAAAGCTTCATACCCTGATCAAGGTCTTACCATAACAGCTTATGATGTAGTTCCTTCATCATTAACCACAAAAAAACTTTCAAAAAAAGAAATAACCCTAACCCTCAAAGCCTGGCTTTACTATTTAGAGTTGTTTAATCACCCCGAGAGATTAGAGTCACTCTTTGCTACAAATAAACAAAAATTCAAACCTCCACAAAAGAGTACTAATAAGTTACTTAATAATAAAAAGAACTATATAGTAGGAATTAATGAATTTTCTCTTACTCCACAAGGTGCCACTAAGAGTAGAACAAAAAGAACAGAACGATTCAGACAAGGACCCTTCATTAAGTTAGGTAACCAGGCAAGATCTATATTTGTAGGATCTGCTAATCCTGATATCTGGGGTAGTAGTATGGCCATTGCTAGTATGGCTATGGCTCACTGCCTATGTGGAATCCCTCGAGATGGATTCTTTTCTGACCCAAATAGACAAACAGATCTTGCCATTAATGTCATTAAACTACTCAAAAATAGTCCTATATTGGAAGGGAAATCTCCAGAAATAAAACAAAAACTGTTTAAAATGTGGATACACAACCTGGTTGGAGTACTTGAAGCAAACCCAAAGAAAGCAAAGATTAGAACCACAAAGCTATACAAGGAAGGTATCCGTAGTTTCAGGATCTACTCTCCAGAGCCAGGTCTTGGAGCACTCCAAACATTAAAATTACTTAAAAAATTAGAAAAAGAAAATAATTGGGAACCAATTGAAATCTTTGTTGGTCAAGTAGTCAGTACAAAACAAGCCCTTGCTTTAGAAAATGCTGGGGCCACTGGGATCTACCTAGGTATTGGTGGTGGTGGCCGTTGCACTACTGGAGTTAGAAGTGGTGTTGGCATTAACTGGCCTCAGCTAGTTTGGGAAATGAGAGGTAAAGTTTCTATTCCACTATTAGTTGAAGGAGGCGGTAGTGATTATGTAGCTCAATCACTCTCACTAGGTGTATCAGCAATTGGTGTAACTAGAGCAGCTGGTGGAGCAACTATAGAGTCACCAGGAGGAGTTCTCTACTTTGAAGATGAGAAAAAACTTTGGAAACCATATCGAGGAGAGGCCTCAGCAGGCATGAAAGCTATGGGTGGCAGAATTGGTCCATTTGGGTTTATTCCATATGTCGAAGGTGAAGGAACTCGCGCTTACCTTGAACACGGCCGAGACAATGTCCCAACCATCCTACAAAAACTCAACCTATTATTTGGAGATGCAGTAATGGCCTTAGTCTTTCAAAATGCCCAAAGTATTGAAGAGCTACAAAAAATGGGAGCCAAATCACTCCGTCTATCTGGAGAAGGAGAGGTTGCTATCAGGCATACTCATTAAAAATATCTGAATACTTTTTAAGACTACTTTGTCTGCTAAGGGTAAAAATTACTTTTTTGTGATGAAGGAAACTAATCAATTTTCTATTTTTTTGTTTTGAAGAGGGGAAGTAAAAAGAAACTTTACTACCATTAACAAGCCTTAATTGAAGATTAACTGGTAAAAATTTTCTGATTCCTATTAATTTCTTGAGGTCATTTCTATTTAAGGTCAATAAATAAGGTTTTGTCTTTAGTCCTAACCTAAACTCTAGCTTAGCGATAAGTTCTACTAAGATAATCAGAAACAATGCTACAAAGGCAGGGATATAATATCCTGACCCAACCATCATCCCAATCCCAGCAGTAAACCAAATCATAGCCGCAGTAGTTATTCCCTTTAAACGATCATTATTTTTTATAATCACTCCTCCACCAAGAAATCCAATACCTGTTACAATTTGAGCCATAATACGGGCTGGATCAGCATTTGTAGCTCCATAAGTAGCACCAAGAGATACAGATAAACTTGTCATCAAAGAGGAACCGGAACAAATTAAAGCCTGAGTTCTTATTCCAGCAGGTCTATTACTCCTTATTCTTGTATATCCAATAATGGCCCCAAAAAGAAATGCTAAAACAGCATTAAATGACATCAGTAGTTGACTAGCTTCAAAAATCATCATGGCGGTATCCTATCATACAAAACTTCACTAACTAATCATTTAGATAATTCATCAAATGAATACCTAGTATTGATCCAAGTAACTGCCAAAGCGATAATAGCAGCGGCCATATCTCCAACCATCTGATCATTTCCTTCCCATACTTCAAAATGTAAATTAATACCCACTAAAGCGACAGCACAACTAACTTGCATAAATACAGCTAATTTTTTAACAGACTCTAGTTCTGTATTCTTTTCTAATCCAGTAGTTAAAGCTGTAGCTAAATACATAGCCAAAGCTGTACCAAAGAAATTACTAACATGCTCCCCTATCAAAGGACCAAAGGCATACCGATTTTCTCTGGTAACCCAATACATGTAGCCTGAAATAGCGGAAATTAAAGGAGAAAGATAAAGATTTGTATAATCTATCAGTGAATATTCTTTTGAACGTCTTTTTGCCATATATTTTAACTACAATAGTAGTAATAACAAAAAAGATCTTAATATGTCAAATTATTCTCTTTTATAACCATCACCATGGTAAAGATTTAATAAGACATTAGCTGCCCAACGATAATAGACTAAACGCTCAGATTCTTTCTCTTTATCTCCAATAGCCAAACAATCTTTATAATGTAAATCATCATGACAATCTTGACAAACAATCAATGCATTATGAACTGAAGTTAATATGGATTTATTTAAATCATTAAAGACTGACTCTTGTGAAATTACTTTGTAGGCCCAAATTGCTAAGAAATGATGGACATCATAACTATTTTCTTTTCTACAGATAATACAACAGTTACCTGCTAAGTCTCGAGCTTGATGCCTGACTTCACCATCAAACTTAAACCCATTGGAACTTCTGTGATATCTTATGTGATGATCCCCCCCACAAACGCTACAAACATAAATCTTTGGAGATGATATTAGTCTTTCTACATGCTCTACAACCATATTTTTAACATTTAAAACCCTATCGAACCGTATTACAAGGAGTAAAGAATAAAACATGAAAAGGTAAATTGTACTTTTTTGTTGACACTGGGGCAAAATGTCTGCTAATCTGGAAAGTAATGAAAAAATATCTAAATATTTTTCTATGGGTAATGTTTTTTAGCTTAATGGCACCTAGTGGTATGGCATTAGCTTCTTGGAATGCTGTCCCTGGAGATGCTACTTATTCATGGAAAATAGCTTTAGAATCTGGGCTCCTAGCGGTACTTCCATCAGATCAATTAAAAAGTACCACTCACTCAAAACTCACAGAAAGAAGACTTGGAGAGGTAAGTAAAGTCCTTTCTGGATCACATGCTAGTGAAGGATTAGATAATCTCAGTGCTCAAATTATCACAACAAAAGAAGCTTTAAATAAAATTGATAATGCAAAAGATAGACAGGCTGCCGTTGCTCTATATATTCAAACACTTAATGAAGTTTCTACCCAGCTAGAAAACGAAAAAGAAAACAGAGCTCTTGCTTATCTACCTCCTCAAAATATAAATCCAAATAATAACTATAATATTAACCAATTAAGACGAACTAATCGTTACACAAATACTACTACCACTAATACAAATGTAACTAGAAGGACCTATACTCCACCAACTACTACAAATACAAACACCAATACAAATACAAATACAAACACCAATACAAATACTAATACAAACACCAATACCCAAATACCAGATATAAATGAGCCAATCAATCCTCCAATAGTACCAGTACCTCCAGTTCCAGAGGAAGAAGATATCATTGAAGAGGAAATTGTTGAAGAAATTGGAGAAACTCAAGAGGAAATTGAAGACATTATTGAGGAACTAGAGGATATTATTGAAGAAGCTGCAGAACAACAGCAAGAACAAGCTCAAGCTGAAGCTGCAGAACAACAACAAGAACAAGTAGAAGAGCAAGTAGAAGAGCAAGAACAAGCAGAAGAACAACAACAGCATGGACAAGGAAAATCATCCCAGAATAGTCAGGATGACGATGATGATGATGATGACGATGATAGAGAAGACAAAGGTGATAAAAATAAAGGCAAAGATAAGGATCACGGAGACGACGACTAAAGAAGCTTAAGATATGCCACAAACTGAACATGAACTGTCAGTTCAAAAAGAATCCCCTGTAATTTCTGAGTCTGTTAGATTATTTCTTGTAAACATTATTTATTGGCTAATTGAAAGTATTGCTAAGATAGATATTAGTCAAGAAGCCCTTGATAACTTACAAATATTAGATGAACAACTAAACACTTCTTCCGTAGTTGTATACGGATATCATTCATCACTCTTTGACTCAATAGTCCTACCAATTGTTCTAAGCCAGCAATTAAACAATGTTAATACAATGATTGCTCCAGTAGCTATTACTCACTCCCAAGGCTTTAAAAAGGTCTTTCTAGAGGTTATGAGTTACCTCACCAATACTCAATTTCCTCCGGTTATTCGTAAGAAAGATGAGCCAAACTATGATCTACAAGTAAAGAGACAATTACTTAAACAATTAATTTCTATAACAAGAGAAAAACTGTCTGAGCCAGGTAATATCTATGGAGTAGCCCCAATGGCTACTAGAGATAAGATTCTAAAAAAGGATTCAGTTAATCCTGGGTTTATAAAAGTTGCTCAAAAATATCAAGCTCCACTAATGCCAATTGCATTTACCAAGAGTGAATCAGGCTTATTACAATTTAAAGCTGGAGAAATTATCTCCCCTCCGGATATCTCTACAAATCTTGATGAAGCTGTACATATATATATGAATACACTCTCTCAGTTATTACCTGAAGAATTACAGGGTGACTATAGATAAGAAGGAATTAAAATATATCTATGAAACAACTTTACTTACTCCTTTCTAAAAATCAAAAGAAAATAAAGCTACTTTTTCTTCTTTCATACATTTCTATAATAATCATGTATGTGATGAGTATCTGGGGATATGAAAGATTTGATCTAATCAAAAATATATCTGGTGAATTAGGAGAAAAATTTGGTCAAATAACAATTGTCTTACTTACAGCTACTCTCATTCCAGGGATGCTTAAACGTTTTGGTATTTTAAAAAGATTGTCATCTATCCTTATTCTCTTCAGAAGACAACTTGGAGTATTATCATTTTTTACTGCAATAGCACATATGGGTTTTAATTTCTCAATTCCATATATTGCATCTGGAACAAATTTTATACCAGACCTTCTTAAAAATTATCTGACTGGTTTTGCAGCTATCACTATTTTCTTTCTACTTTGGGTAACATCAAATGACTTCTCAATGAAATTTATGGGTAAGTGGTGGAAATATTTACAAAGACTATCTTATCTTGCCATCCTCTTACTTATTCTCCATACCCTTGATGCTGGGAGTAAATTTTCACTAGTATTGGGAGGAGTACTATCTCTAGAAGTATTGTCTTGGATTTATTACTTTAAGAAATCAAGAAACCAAACAGTATCAATAATAGCCAGTAATTAAGACAAAAGAAAACCAGGCCTGTGTTACGACCTGGTTCTATTGTTAATATTCCTGCTCTTGAGTATCGTTCTCTTTTTTAACAAGAACCATACACAACATAAAAAGCAAAAATATTACAAATCCTATTAAGATAGAAGCTCCAGCAAATACCATTAACCCTAATGTAATGGACCATAAGTTGATCGGAATCAACATTCCCTGTAGGACAATTACAACCAAAAAAATTAAGGTCAACAGTCCTGACAAACTACAGCCTAGTTCTGAACGTTTTCCATCCATTGCATATTCTCCATCTTTAACAGAGACTTATATTATACCAAATGAGCCTATTTGATAGTCTTTTTTAAGATCTATTAGCTTATTTGACAAATCCTGTCTGGTAAGAGTACAATCGATCTAATAATGAATAGTTTGAATCATCAAGCACTAGCCAACTCAAATCAGCCAGGTAGTGTTTGTAATGCCTCTCTCTTTACCCTCCAAATTATTATTAAGAATATTGTGGGGCGTAAAATTTCATAAACTAGAACAAGAACAAAAGAAATATTACACCCCGCTCACACGAAGCGGGTTTTTTTTATAAATTAAAGAGGAAATACCTCTTAGAAAGAAAAAATGGCCAGACGAATAAGAAAAGAAATAGAAATGCCTGAATGGGTAACAGAAGGTGCAAAAATAGCAGAAAGAGCTCTTGAAGAAGAAAGAGTCTTAGTACCTGTAAGACAGGAAGAAGCAAAGCACCAAGCATATAGATATGCTAATGTAGCAGAGGATGATAAGCCTTGGTATTTACAAAATGAATCTCAATCAAAAGATTCTGAAGAAACTTGGGCAAGTAAATCCGTTCAACAATTAGCTGATTATGTATCAGAAATGATTCTTATTAAAGGTAACGGAGTAGATGTTGACCAGCTTGTTAATGGTTGGCTAGAATCTCATACTGAAATTTATAGAGCCATACTCATCGGCCTACTCACAGAGGAAGAAGCAAGACAGGTTTTCCTCAGTAAAAACTTAAATCAAGGCGTTGTAAATAGTGTCGTACAGCTAATTTTTTCATAAGGCATCTGCTGTAGAATAGAGTTCATGATTGATATTTCACAACAAAATCCTGTCCTCTTGGCTTTAATTGCCTCTATCTTTACATGGGGTGTTACCGCCATTGGGGCAGCTGGAGTCTTCTTTTTTAAAACAATCAATAGAAAAATATTAGATGGGATGCTTGGATTTACAGCTGGAGTAATGATTGCAGCTAGTTTTTGGTCATTATTAGCTCCTGCTATAGAAGTCAGTAAAGAGATGGGCATGATCTCATGGATGCCTGCTGCGATTGGCTTTTTATCTGGAGGTATTTTCTTATGGATAATTGATAAGATTATTCCCCATCTTCATTTAAATGAGCCAAAGTCAAAAGCTGAGGGTATAAAAACTTCTTGGCATAAAACAATGCTTTTGTTCTTAGCTGTAACATTACATAACTTCCCAGAAGGATTAGCCATTGGGGTCGCTTTTGGAGCTGCTAGTGCTGGTATTCCAGGAGCTTCATTTGCTGGTGCAATTGCTTTAGCAGTTGGAATTGGTATCCAAAACTTCCCAGAGGGCTTTGCTGTAGCTATTCCCTTCAGAAGAGAAGGAGAAACTAGATTCAAAAGTTTTATGTATGGACAAGGATCCGCACTTGTAGAACCTGTAGCGGCAGTTCTTGGAGCATTTGCTGTGACATGGTTTAGACCACTACTTCCCTACACTCTTGCCTTTGCTGCAGGAGCAATGATCTTTGTCACTGTAGAAGAAATTATCCCTGAGTCACAGAAAGAATCCACAGATATTGCTACTATTGGAGCAATGATTGGATTTACTCTGATGATGATACTTGATGTAGCACTTGGATAATGCCAATCTGATATACTTGAATGGATGCCTCAGAGCAAAGAACATTTAAAATATTATGTCATCAACACTATTATTGGTTTGATGGTTATTGTGTTTCTTGCCTATCCAGAAATTTCTCAGGCTCAAGATTGTGATAATACAGAAGATAATTCTTCTATTATTTGTGAAGAACCAAATGGAGAAAATGATCCTGGGATAACAGTACGATCTGAAGAATTACCCCCACTTCTCATTCCAGGGCTATTACCTTCAACTGAAGTAGAACAACAGTCAATCTATGACCAATCTGCCCTATTTGCCCCTGATGGCAATATTGTTAGATTTTTTTACCTTGCTGATGCTTCTGTAATAAACCAGGCTCCAATAATTAATATTGAAGATCTTGTTTTACCAATTGGAGATGAATATATACCTGATAGTCAAAGAGGATATTTTGATGGACATTTAGCTTGGGATGTAACATATAGACAAATTCCTGAAGGACAAAACAGTGTCAGTGTTATTCCTCCTCATCCTGAAGCAATTCTTTTAGCAGCTTTTGATGATATCCCTCTCGGAGAAGTCGCTCAAAGAATTCAATCCAGTGGTAGCATGGAAATCTATTATCTAAATATTGATAATGGAGAAGAAGTAAAACCATACTTAATTACTTTTACACACCTAACTCCCGAGTCAGTTCGCTCTGCAGTAACAGAGGCAGAAGAAAATAACGGAAGAGTTGAAAATGCTGGAAAAATTGGTGACACAGGACTGACAGATGGGCTACACATTCATATGCAAGTGATTGACTTGAATGCTCTATATGAAATTTTTGATGCTAATGAGCCAATTACTGCTTATGGTCTTTTTGCTGATAAGGAGAATGAACTTACTGATGAACAATTAAGAAGAATCTTCATTGACCCATCTGTAATCTATCCTCAGTTAAATGATATATAAAATTTGCTAAGCAGCATAAGGATGATAATCATCCTCTAAAGGAAATGGAGGAGGAGGTGTAGATACCCTTCTTAAACCATCAGTATTAACATGACCAAAAGATGTATCCATATCTGGTCTAATAATTACTCTAGTTTGAGCAGAAGTCATTCTATACAACAACTCTGCATGCATTGGAGACATATTTACACAGCCATGACTGGCCTGACGGCCAAAGTTGGGATGCCAATAGATACCATGTAAGAATAGGTCCGGCTTATGTCCTAAGCTCATATTCCAAGGCACATTGGGGGCTAAATAATCTACCCCCTCCAAAGGACTAAGATAATCCATCATCTCTCGCCAATTAACAATTGTTGTTCCTTCTACACTAGTCTGATCAGTAAAAAATCCTGTAGAATCTTTTCCTGTGGAAACAGGCACTTCCATCACAACCAAATCACCTTCTACAACATAAAGCCTCTGTCCATAGTATTTTGTATCTACCAATATTCTTTGATCTCTACCCCATAGGTCTGGTCTATATTGTCTTGCGTCTGGTCTGATTGAAGTAGCTTGTCCAGTGGGAAGCCTACCATTTTGTTGTAATATCTGACCCATGGGTAGAGTTAATGTCTCTCCTGGCCACATTAAAGGAGATCTGCCTCTACCCCACTCAAGTTGCTTCTTTGGTTGATAATATTGATTGTAAGTAGTCTCCATTAAGGGAGGAACTTCAATCTGATCATACTCAGCTAGAACCATATTTTCAAAAATCTGAATTTTATCATTTGGATTATCTCCAATTGGGATAGGACGAGATAGTGGCTGTCCAAAGGCTGTAGCTCCTCCATGGATAGCGACATAATACCTATTAAGCATTTCTACTTCACCAGCTTCTTCTGGGGAAATCAAGTATTCGTTATAAGCATCACCAGTTGCTTCTAAATATTGTCGTCCAATTGGTAAGAAGGAAATAGCTTGCGTTTCCGGATCAATTTTCAGTCCAGCCGATTCAAAATATTGGATAATGCTACCATCTGCTTGTTCCATTGGTTCTGTGATCGGAGCTCCCATAGTTAAGCCATGAGAATGACCTCTCCAAAAGTCTCTGATAGGACCTTCTAAATGAAAACCAGCTCTTTCACTATCAATACTTGGAAAATATATTGGGGTATTTTCTGATGGTAATTCTGGAGCTTGCCTATCTTCTGGGGTGAAGTCTTCAGCTAAAGTAGGTATGGGAAGACCTATTAAATAAATAATAGCCGCTGCTATACCCAAATCTCGAATAAGAATTAGAATTTCACGACGACTATATTTATATGATTCAATCATACTTTATTACAGTATGAAGGAAATATGACTACAGGTCAAATATTATGGAGCAGGAACTAAATTATCTTTATTTTTAAGAAATGTTTTTTGAGCAACTTCTTGAGCAGAAGAGCCAACACAGACCTCTGTGGTTGTATTAGCTGCCTCTCCTTGAATTATCATAGTCTGACAGATTGATGCAAGATGTTGCACCATTTCATCTTCAATGTCCTCTCCTAAAATTTCAATAGCTCTTGCTATACCAATTACAATCACAGAATAATCTTTGGGAGATATTTCTTCTTCAGGACCTTTGGCGACCATATCTAATAAAGCTCTGCTAAACTGCTCTCCTTCAGCTATATTACACAATATTTTCAAAACTCTCTCAACAGACCCCATCCTCTCGTCACCCAAATCTAAACTCCGTACTTTATGCATACCAAATACAGCTGCTGTAAGTTTTTCAACCGCTTCTCTTTTTAACATAAAAGGAATTTCTAATATTACTTTCTATTACAAAATAGGTAATTCCTACAAATATATGACTAATAAAATATGTAGTCAATACAAGCTCCCTATATAAGAAAAACATCCTAACCATAGCCCTATTGCCCCCAACCCGCATTTCCATTAAACTTAAGTTAATATGTCTTCTCAAGCTCTCAATATTAAAAATCTTTCTTTCTCATTTGGAAAAAATGCAGTCCTTAAAGATATTAACTTAGAAATAAAACATGGTGAAATTTTTGCTTTGATTGGCCCCAATGGAGCTGGTAAATCTACATTATTTAGACTTATTTCTGGATTACTCCCCATTCAAAAAGGCTCTATTGAAGTTAATGGGCACTCATTATCTGACTCTCTGAGTGAAGCAAAAGCTAGTCAAATGCTACTGACAGATGATCCTAATATTTACCCATATTTAACTGGCAAAGAATTTATCCATATGCATGCTTCTTTGAGAGGAATTAAAGAAAGCAAGGTGAGCAAAGAACTTCCAAAACTAAAAAAGATATTTCCTACGCTAGCTAACCTTGAAGAACCTATTGGAGAACAATCTAGAGGAAATAAACAAAAAATCCAAATTATTTGTGCAATGTTAACAAAACCAAAACTTCTTCTTAGTGATGAGCCTATTGTTGGATTAGACCCAAGTAGTGTTGTTACTTTTGGAGAAACCTTAGAAGAATTTGTCAAAGAAAAAAACAGTGTTTTATTGGCACTCCATACATTAGACTTTGCTCAAAAATATGCTCATAAAGTAGGAATCTTAATTAATGGAGAATTAGTGATCATTAAAGATATTGGCAAAAGTGACCTTTACAAACTTTACCAAAAATATACGAGTTAAATGACCGTTTTACTTAAACTTTTTCTAACTGATTTTAAACAAGCCAGCTTCTGGCTTAAAAAACATACAATTGCTAAAATTTTAGTCTCAATTGCATCACTATTACTCTTAACTGGTTTAGTTAATATTTTATTCTGGGGAAGTTATTCATACTTTTGGTCTATTTCACCCTATCAACCTTACGGAAAACTTACAGCTATCTATGCTCTGCACAGTGGTTTGATTATTACAGCCTGGTTTGTTTTCTTAAGTAGTTTTATTCAAATATTCCGATCTATTATCAAACCAAGTAAAGAACTTATTTATTTAATGGGACAACCTGTTAAACCAATCACTATCAGCTTATGGATATCATTCAGAGCATGGATCATTAATACATTTTTGATGTTAATCTTCTGGCTTCCAGTGACTTTCTCATATAACTTAGTATTTGGTGAGTTTTCTACCACTTCTCTCATTACTAACATCGTACTTATTACCAGTGTTATCACAGCAGCTATCCAAGTTACTTCTACATTTATTTCTTTGATCGTGACACCTCTTCTCAAAGGCCATGAGTCATGGTTAGCGGCAGGAGGTACAATTAGCTTTTTGGGAATATCATGGGGACTAATTGGATTAGTCTTTCCACAGTCTCTCAGAGAATTGATTAGGATTGATATAGATAAATTTGATCAATTATTTTCTAACTTACCTCTAAATCAAAATTGGGTAATTACAAGAAAAATTATTCAATTCTTAGAAACAACACAAATAAGTTACTTAGTTCTTCCCATTATATTTTTCTTGATCTTAATTATTGTTGGTATTTTTATTAACCAATTTTTATTAATAAAATCATGGCAAAGAGTTTTAGCCAAAGCTTACAACAGACACCCTCTTTCACCTCCAATATATTGGTGGTATCAAAAACCTCATATCATAAAAGAAACCTTACTTATGATAAGAGATCACTCAGAAAGAAATTCATTCTTTTTCTTCTTAGGATTACTCGGATTCTTCTTTTTCTTTCTCCAAAGATCTCTTAATATAAATCAAGATTTAAGCCAAAGCTTAGAGTCATTAACGGCATTCTCTTTAGGTGCAGTCTTATTTATTTCAACAGCCTTCTTACTCAGGATTGTCTTCCCCCTCCTCACTAAAGAGGGCCACTCTGCTTGGTATTTACTTCGAGAATGTCACAGTGGTTTAGAAGTTCATCAAACAAAAGCAACCTATGCCAAACTACTGATTGGATTACTCTTTGTATTAGTTAATTTGGGATGGTTATTAATGCCACTTTCTAAAGAAATTAAGTTATCTTTAATTGTATATTCAAGTTTTGGTGTAATCTTACTTGGTTGGCTTAATACTGTTATGGGGTTAATGATGACAGAATGGGAAAAAGGTGATAATCCAGAACAAATCAGCACCAGTGGGACAGGTATATTGACTTTGATCATATCTTTAATAATTATTACTGGAATTGTTTCCAGCTACTTAAAAGTAATTCCTTACGATTGGAATATTACTTTATCAGTGCTTTCATTAGGAATTATCTTGGCCATTCATAGATTCTCAGAAGCAAAATCACAAAAGTATCAGTATCCTCAAAATTGGGATTAAATAAATATAATAAATTCTAAATTAATTTACTTGCTGATCAATAATCATCTCAATTCCAGAACTCTCAATCAATTGATCAACTCCTGGTAATTTATTTGCTGAAATAATAAGTTGAGCCAAAACTGCAAAAAATATTGCAGCAACTATGGTTGCTCCTATCACAGTAGAAACTCCTCTTACTAATCCCATCAGAAATAACCAACGCATTGAAGTAAGACGATAAAGTCTTTTCTCAATATTTTTGAGGTGTTCTAACTGTTTACTCTCTAATTGTATTTCTTTTTCTTGTAAGTTTTCTTGGGACATATTATTTTTTGGGTATTAATGGAATTAATAAACTAGTATTTTTTCTATACTTAGTATACTGCTTATTCCCCTTATATTTCTTATCATATTTTTTCTCTAATAAAGGAATGCCGCTTACAAAGAGTAATAAGAAGGTAATGAATAATGGACCAAGGATAGTCCAATAGTCACCCTGACTCATAAAGTTTGTACTGAAGATAAAGATACCCCACCATAAAGTCATCTCTCCAAAATAATTAGGATGACGTGAATATTTCCATATCCCATCAGTAATTAATTTATCTCTATTTTTCTTCTCTGATTTAAAATTAAACTTTTGCCAATCAGCGACCGTCTCAATTATTAATCCAAAGAGAAAAATAGAAAGGCCAGTAAAAGTAATAATATTACATCCTTTATCAGAAACTGTTGATAAAACAAATATTGATGGCAACATAATGACCCAGACACTTAATGCTTGCAGAATCCAAAACTTTGCAAACTCAAAAAACTTTTCTCTCATTGAATCAAAACGCTTATCTCTTCCCATTTTGAGAATACGAATAAATAAGTAAGTAACTAGTCTTAACCCCCAAAGTGTAATTAGAATTGTTAAGACAATCTGATGGAGAGAAAATTCACCCAGTCTAAATAACATAAACCACGCTAAGGCAATAAAACTCAAACCATAGGAAAGATCTGTTAACTTATCTGTTTTAAATAATGAAGCAAAAGAAAAAAAGAAACCTTGAATTGCAAAAGAAATAATTAAGGTTAGTAAATAAATATTATCCATAGATCCATTATAAACAGACTTTTTATAAATGAAAACTCTCTATAAAAAGTTCAAGAGCCAGAGAGATATTCCCTGGCTCAAGAGTTGTGTGTTGATGGACGGCTTAATTAGACAAAGATGAAGGTTGTCACGACCCAGTAAACTGCAAAGTAGAATGCAGCACTGTACACAAGGCGTACTAGCCAGTGTGCTTGATCGTTATAATTCATCTCGTCAACGACCCTCATTAGACCTGTGAACGGGGCTGTCACTGCATCAAACAATGCCAGTTTGAGGAGTGCACGAACCGCAATATCCACCGGAGCTAAGAAGATATTAAAAAGCGCCATCAGGATCCATTGAAACATTTGATTGCCTCCAATCGTATAATGGAACCGATAAGTAATTATTACCACACTTAAAGTAAACTTATCAGACCAAATCATAATTGCGCTTTCTCACACCTAATATATGTTAGTATTAAATATGAAAAATAAAAAAAATATCCTCTCTCTTCAAAGTGATACTAATCCAAAAACAAAGTGTGAAATTGATCTTATCGGAGGTGGAATAACTAGCCTTTTTCTTAATGGGAAACGAGTTCTTTATGCAGGGCCTAGGCCTGATGGTGGGATGGCATTTACTCACCCTTGTATCCCCAACTTTAATCTTGCTAAAGATCTACCTAATCATGGCCCAGCCAGAAAAGATGCCTGGATCAAAGAAGATGACAATACAATTAGTTGGGAAATGAAAGAAATAGAAAATATTTATCCCAAAGGAATCAAAGCAACCAGAGAGTTTAAATTAGGAGATAAATCAATTACTGTTATCACCACTATTTCTAATAATGGAGAAAATGATCTACCGACAAATATTGCAGAACACAACTATTTTTCATGTCCAAAGGATGAGGTTAAAAATGTAAAAGTTAATGGAGTTCCCTTTCATAAAGAAGCCCAATTAGCAAACGCTCAGTTCAATCCATGGAAAAATGAAAATATACTAGAAATACCTCTGATTGGAAAATTAGAATTTATTACCAGTGGTTACAATGCTTTTGCACAATGGTCTCAACCAGATGCTCACTTTGCTTGTATTGAACCAATTGAAATTATGCCACCAGAACCAAATAAATTTATGGAAATAGCACCTAAATTAAAACCTGGGGCAACAAAAGTATTTAAATATATAATCAAAGTCATATAGATTTAATAATTTTCAAATAATCCAACTTTTGTAAAAATCTTTGACAGTAGTTCAATTCCTTGTCCAGTTAAAGCTGGAGCATAATAATCTGATCCAGTACCAACTCTTTGATAGGCATTATCTTTTGAAGATAATATTGTTAAATAAAAAAAGAATGGATCCCTATCATTGAATGGATATCCTTCTAAAGATGCTGTGTAAACAATTTTCTTTGGATCTAAATCAATCTCTTTACCCAATTGCGCATGTTCTTGAACAACATTTGAGATTAACATTAAAGTAGTAACATTACTTCCTATCTTTACGCCAATGATAGGAATACGATAGACTCCTGCCTTAAATAAAGACCAAGCCAACTTAAGATATTCATCACCATTATTAACTGGAAAACCCTCAGAGATATCAATTACTCTTTGTTTGAGTAATGAATCAGGTAGTTCTTTTGCCATATTGGAATGAATTATATCAGTAGAAAAATAACCAAGTTAAAATTAAAATATTAGTTTATTTGTTTATCTATTAAACATTTCTAATAGTTCTACTGGGCTTCTGACACTCATATCAGCATCAACACTTTTACTACCAACCATGCAAGTTTTCATCCCAATTTTTTTTGCCGGGATTATATCTACTTTTTCTCTATCACCGACATACATTATTTCAGATGGTCTCAATTTTGATTGATTAATTAGTTCTTCAAATATTTTTAAATTGGGTTTATTAAAGCCTACTTCTACTGAAGTAATAATATATTTAAAATATTTAGTATTCAGACCTATTAGTTTTAATTTTCTTTTAATATTTTCAATTGAATTGCTATTGGTTAATAATGCTTGGTGTGGAAATTCTATTTTATCAAAAAGTTGAACTAATCTATTATTTTTTTTAATAAACAATTCTAAGGGCATTTCTTCCCATAATTTGAGAAAAAATTGAGAACCATCTAAACCTAAGTAGTCAAGAGTTTTGGTATGACTAAGCAACTTAGAACGAATCTGTTCAAATTTTACTTCAGCATCTTGAACAGAGATATTTAGATGCTTTGCAACCTTTTCAATTTTCCTACGATTTATTTCATCAGAAAAATCAGTACTATTTGGATATAGAGTACCATCTAAGTCCCAAGTAATTAATTTAATTTCTTTCATCCAACTGTGCATATACCTCCTCACTATCAACGATTGCTATTCCAAGTGAATCATCTGGCCAAGAGATTAGACCATTTAGATGATCATTTTCAAAATCTTTAAATACTCTTTGCCATGCTTCAAATAAACTTTCATTTTCATTATCTTTCTCTCGATACTGTGACATTCTTTTTTTGATTACTTTTGGATCTGTCTTCGCTACTATAAAAGCAACTTCATCTAATGAAAACTTCTCAGTTATTTTCTTTAATGACTTCTCTCTTTTTTCTGTGTAAAGATGAGTTCCATCAATTATTACTTTTTTTCCTTGTTGGGCAAATGAAATTGCCCTATCATATAATTCTTCATACACCCTATGACCTATCTTAACTACAAAATCATGTCCTTTACTATCAAAACGACTGGAATTAAAAATCTCTTGTCTAATGATATCAGTAGATAAATACTTAAACCCTAATTCCTTTGAAATCTTCTTTGCTAGTGTCGATTTTCCACTTCCAGGAAAACCAGACATAATAAGAATTTTTTTATTTTTAGGGATACTCATATGAATATATAACTACTTTTTTTCATACTAACATAGGCAACTTTTTGATTGTTGGACAGCTTGGACAATAATTATTTACTGAACTTAAAACCAGCTGACTGTCTGATTTCTCTTTGGCCCGGTAGTAACCATTAAAATCTCAACATTCAAAGATTTCTTTAAGAAGGCTAAAAACTGTACAGCTTCTTTTGGTAGTTCACTTGGTTTCTTTGCTGCCAATATGGCTTTTTGATCCCAAGTAGGTAGCTCCATAAAGACTGGCTCTATTCCCGTTAAGTATTCTTGGTCTGGTCTGTAATCTACTGACTTACCATTCTTCTTATAACCCACACATACTTTAATAGGAGTATCTGGGTAAACAATATCCATATGAGTTGGGACTAAGTATTCTACTTTTCCCACTCTCATCAAATAACTAAGTAGTGGAATATCTAAGTAATGAATATCTCTTGGTCTACCTGTCGTAGCACCATACTCATGAGCATCCTCCCTAATTCTCTCCACCATTTCTCCCTTCATCTCACTAGGTAAAACTCTACTCCCAACACTTGAAGTATAAGTAGCTTTAATTACAGCTGCCTTTACTGAAATATCATCAGGATTAACTATCCCTTCAGTAGAACCATAAATACCTTCAAAGGTACAATCCGAGACAGTACAGTCTGGGTAAACTGCCCAGTTTTTATCTAAGCCAATTGCTTGGGCTTTTTCAAAAATGAATGGAGTATTTCCTGCCCACTCTTTTGTTAAATATTGATCGCATGGCTTGATAAAGGGTAACAACTCTTTTCTCATCCTTTCTAAACGTGAAATAAAGGTAGCTTCTCCTCCTACTTTTTGTGGTTTTTTACCTAGTCTTGATGCTTCAATAGTCTTTAGTTCTAAACCTAAGCCACTAGTTAACTTTTGATAAAAGTCATAATGCTTTTTAAATGATTTCTTCCAGTCTTTACGAGCTAAATCTCTCATTCGTAATGGATGACGATAAATGATATCAGCATATGCTTGTGATATTCCTCTTCCAGTTGATCCGCTATATCCCTTTGTTGCATATTTTATGGCATATTCAAATGCACGATGAGTATCAAGAC
>JAOUMD010000019.1 GCA_029881675.1 Minisyncoccota bacterium
ACCTCCCCTATTATTCGTAATGTAGTCAATTCCAGTAAAAGTTCATTTAGCATTGAAGATATTATGAACAATAAGAAAATTCTCCTTGTTAACCTTTCTCAAGGTAAATTAGGTGAAGATAATGCCACTTTGCTTGGAGCAATGCTTATCACCAAGATTCAGCTAGCTGCCATGGGTCGTGTTTATCAGACAGAAGAACAAAGGAGTGACTTTTTCCTTTATGTTGATGAGTTCCAAAACTTTGCAACAGAGTCATTCAACAAAATTCTCTCTGAGGCCAGAAAATATAGACTGAACCTTACTCTTGCCAATCAGTATATTGCTCAAATCCCAGAAGAAGTTCAAAAAGCTATCTTTGGTAACTGTGGAACAATGGCTAGTTTTGTGATGGGTTCTGATGATGCTGCTGTTTTTGCTAGAGAATATGGGGATAAATATACTAGCGAAGATCTTGTTTCACTCAGCCGCCATCAAATTATCAGCAAAATTTCTATTGATAACATTGTTTCCCAGCCATTCCCTTCTCTTACACTTCCGCCTGCAAAGAGTAAGAACAAAAACAAGGAAAAAGTTATTAGAGTCAGTCGTGAGAAATATGGAAAAGTTAAATAGATAATTTTATAAAAGCTTAAACTCATTGAGTACATCCTTCACCCTTTTGTGTGTCTTTCTGGAGATAACTTTTGAGTATCCCAGTCTTTTTGCCTCTTTTATCCGCCTATCTAGGTAACTAACATTTCTTACTTCTCCAAGAAGACCGACTTCTCCAATAAAAATAGTTTTTTGAGGTAATGATTTGTTTTTAAGTGAACTAGCCATTGCTACCGCTAATCCAAGGTCAATGGAAGGCTCCTTAACTTTGATCCCTCCAGCTATAGAAAGGAATAAATCTGTAAAACCCAAAGGTAAACCGCAGTGCTTTTCTAAGATAGCAGATAAGACTTGAATTCTTGAAAGCTCCACTCCTCTACCCACTCGGCGTGGCATAGCCAGCTGTGACTTTAAAACCAAAGCTTGAACTTCAACAAGTAAAGGTCTTGTCCCCTCCATCACACAGATAGTACTGCTTCCAGGAACAGACATATCTAAGTGTTCTAAAAAAACTTGACTAGGATTAGAAACTTCTTGTAAACCAAATTCATCAATCTTAAAAACCCCAACTTCATCCGTAGCTCCAAATCTATTCTTGATAGCACGAAGGATTCTTAAGTCTCCAGTTCTATCACCACTCAGTTCTAAGACGGCATCAACAATATGTTCTAGAATTTTAGGTCCGGCAATTCCACCCTCTTTTGTAACATGCCCTACCAAGAAAGTAGGGATATTAAGTTGTTTTACAGTCGTTGTTATCCTATCAGCGGCCTCTCTAATTTGTCCTGGAGAGCCTGCTGCACCAGCTAGATCATCCGTACTCAATGTTTGGATACTATCAACAATTACTAAATATGGTTTCTCTTTTGAAATTATTTTACAAACTTCATCAACATCTGTTGAAGTAACAAAGACTGTTTTTTCTTTAATATTCCGAAGGGAATCTTTACCGAACCTCTTAGACTTATCTTGTTCTTTATCCAATATGCGACCTATTCTAAGCCCTATTTGACTTGGACTCTCCTCTCCACTTACGTATAAAATATTACCTGTATCATTACTCGCAGCAAGATTGACTACTAGTTGTGTCAAAATTGTACTTTTACCAATTCCCGGTTCTCCACCAATTAACATTACAGCTCCTGGAACAATTCCGTGATTAGAAATATTATCTTCATTACTCATTGTTGAACTGCCCAATACACGATCAAACTCCCCTATTTTTGTAGAAATCCTCTTTTTGAAGCCTTCTACTGAGTCCACCTCTGAAAGTTTTACCAAAGTATTGCCTACTTTTAGCTTTTTACGACCAGGGAGTCCTTTACCACTACTTTTCTCTATCACTTGTTCCACCAAAGTGTTCCAAGCCCCACAACCGTTACATTGACCCTGCCATTTAGCATGGGAGTTCTCACAACTTTGACAGACATATGATGAAGAAGATTTGGCCATGTTCATATCTTAACACTCTACTCTGCTCTTGTTACAAGAAACTGACAAAGTATTAAAAATATAAATGGGTAATAAAAAACTCCCCACTTCACTTTATAAAAATAAAGTTAGTAAGGAGTTAGTTTCAATCAATACACTTTAACTAGTTCGCTTCATGCCGGTTATTACTTATATAAATAGTAACTGGCATTGAAGCGAACTATTGTGTCCACTTCAATGGTGTATCTGGGTATTAAGCGTTATTCAACTTCTGAGTCGTCAAAGAGAGTTTCAATCACTTCAACATATTGTTCTTCTGTATGAACCAGAACAATCTGAACCACCAACTCAGGAATTTCCTCATGAATATGGCGAGCAAAGGCACGCATTTGTTCAATGTGAGCATCACGTCCAAATGAGGAAAGCTTGCCACAATCGGTGTGATGCGCTACAACTAAAATCGGGAAGTGATGTAACCCATGAGCTTCCGCCACCTCTTCGATAACAGAATTTCCATAGGCTGTAGCTCCAGCCCTAAGAATACGGTCAACCATTCCTGAACCAAAGTTTTTAGACAACCACTCTTCGGTTAGATTATGGATACGAGCGTCAATACATCCGACATAACCAACTATAGCTTTGTAAGCCATATTACACATCCTCTCATATTGAGAAATTTGCGCACCAAAAACAAGTCATTAAAGTGAAATGTTAAGGTGCATTGATCGAAGTTTGTATTATAGGTTAGATCACCCAAATATTCAATAAATAAACACATTAGATAAGTAAAAAGAGACCCAACGGGGTCTCTTTTCTAATTTCAATATATTGATACTTACTCATTAACCTCTACCTCATCTGCACTCTTTACTCCTTTTAGAGCTACGACAACATCTTTGTATGTCTTAGTATTCCACTCAACTGCTTTAGCAGCAAAGGAATCATCTTTAAGCATCTCACCTAAGATACCAAACATCTTTTCTGCATCAGCCACATCTGTATTAAATCTAGGAGCCTTGTCTTCAATCCCTTGAACAGTCATAAAAGTATGACCTACTCTTTTGTTCATGATAGCTCCTGATTCTTCGTGATTACCATGAAGAACTTGAATTCTCCAATGTCTTTCTTTTGCCATAGCAATCA
Organism: Minisyncoccota bacterium; assembly: GCA_029881675.1. Taxonomy (GTDB): domain Bacteria; phylum Patescibacteriota; class Microgenomatia; order UBA1400; family PJMF01; genus JAHDXH01. The sequence continues at coordinate 3,166 of JAOUMD010000019.1, forward strand.
CATCAGTACCTTGATCACCCCAAGCATATGCTGCAAAACCACAACCTGTATGATGACCTGTACTTTCAGCAATGATCTCTTCATCAGTCATTACAGAATAATCTGTTTCTCCATGATGATCATCAATGTGAATTTGTAGTCCCCAGCCAATTTTTTCACTTGCCTGTTCTACCATTCTAAAAGCATCATCTCTATCTTTACCTGCTATTTCTTCCAAAACTTTTACAAAAAGTAATGAAGCACCTAAAAATTGAGGGCCTACTTCTTTTGTCGCTTCTTCATTCTTTTTGGGAACAATCCAATTACTTCCATCCCACTCAACAAATGCAACAGCTTCTCTGCCATCTACACAACGAGGATATTCACTATTTTGAGATACAATATTTTTAGTCATAGAAAAATTCTACTTAATATTTACTTACTTAAGATGAAATTATTCTATTACTTGAGGATAAATTTAGCTAGCCTTAAATCCTAGTTTTTCTAGGATGGCTTTGTTCTTTGCAGCGATTTCTTCACCTAATTCACCTTCTTCTTCGAAGACAAATTTAAGCTTAAAGTCACCAGCAATTTTTTGAAAGAAGTCTACTTGCTCTTTAATAATTTTCTTTGCTAACTCTGGTTTCACTAAGTGAACCCATTCTGCAGAGATAATGTTTTGCCCTAAGTTAAAAGTTTGTTCTCCACCAGCAAGAGTAAATGCAATTTTCATTGCAATATGAATTTTTTGAGGTCTAACCATGTGACCTTTAATATCGTGTTTTAAAACTTGAGGATCAGAGAAAGGAAGATAACCTGCATAAAGAAGTTTCTCATCATCAGCTACTGCTTCAATATGTTGTTGAGAACTAGCGTTTGTTTGTTCCCAGGTAGAAAGATCTAATTTTTCTTTAACCCAAGCATTTTCTTCATTAGAGGCAATTCTTAAGTCGTCTCCAAGGAGTTTCTTAAGTGATTTTACAACTTCTGAAAAGCCTTCCAATCTAAAACCAGCACCAACTACACCCAACCTCTTTCCTTCATTGATTTGGACACCTTCGTCTCCACATGTAATTACGTATGACATATATTAAATTCCTTCTCGAGTATTATATCATACACCAGTCTTTTTTTAAATATGTTATATATAAATAGATACAAAAAGATCTCCAAAAATTGTTTATTAAAACAACTTTATAGAGATCTTTTTTTACTTAATTTTTAAGTTAATTTCTTATTCTTCAGAGACCATTGATTGGACAGCACCAAGGTATGCTTGCATATCTTGTTCTACTTTTTCCCAATCTCCATTTGCTTCACGAATGGAATTAAAAAGTAATTCCATGTCGATTAGTAATTGGTCGTCTGTGACGATCATTCTTTGTTTTGCCATAATTAAAGTCCTTAAAACTAACTAATTGTAGTGGTTTATTTATAACCTACAGGTACTGTAGTTGTCACTACACTTAAACTCATTCTTCTTTGTTTTGGTTCAACACTCTCGACAGAGACAGTTACTTCTTCTCCTCTTTTGAAAGTTTGGTCAGGAGTGATCTTGCTTGCATGGATTAAACCATCAACACCAGGTTCTACATTAACAAAGATTCCAAAAGCCTCTACTCTAGAAACTGTACCTGTGAAGGTAGTTCCTACAGGGTAACTTTCTTCAATCTTTTCCCATGGATCATCACTCATTTGTTTAAGAGAAAGATTTAACTTACCAGTCTTGTCATCAATGCCAAGAACCTTAACGTTAACTCTATCACCTACTTTATGATAATCTTTTGGATTGTTTACTTTTTCCCATGAAATTTCGCTGATGTGAATTAATCCTTCAACATGACCGACTTTGTCTTCTGAACCAGTTACTGGAACTTCTACTGTAACAAAAAGACCAAAAGGCATTACTCCAGAGACAACTCCTTCATATTTTTCTCCTGTTTTTACAGATTCTAAAGCTTGATCTCTCTGAGCAAGTTCTTTAGCTTCACTGACGTGTCTTTCTGAGAAGATTAAACGGTTCTTTTCTTTATCAACTTCAATTGGAAGAACTAAAACAGTCTTTCCTTTTAAGTTTTTGATTTTACCCATGAATTGCTTACCAAATTGGCTAGAAGGAACAAACCCTCTCATAGTGCCACATTCAACAATGAGTCCACCTTTATTAATCTCAACACCTTTTACTTCAAGAACTTTTGAGTTTTCTAAAGCATCTTCAAAGTATTCCCATTTAGAGTCTACTGCAGCTTTCTTGAGTGATAATAAGATTTGACCTCTATTATTTTCTGGTGAGAGCACTACGGCTTCAATTTCTTCACCTACTTTTAGTTCTTTAATGTAATCTGCCGCAACATCGAATTCTTTTTCAATAACAATTCCTTCGGTTTTTGCACCGATATCTAAAGTCATCATTTTTTTATCAATTGCAGAAATTTTTCCTGAGATCACTTCTCCCTTTTTTGGAATAATGATTGTATCTCCCATTAACGCCATCAACTCATCCATTGTTTTTGGGTTAGTTGTGTTGTCCTTTTTTTTGTCTGTGACCTTGGTATCTACCATAGGTTCAGTTGTATTTTGCTTGTCAGCCATATTAATAATATCCCTTTCTTAAAGAATGCAAACGAGTATATCACATTTTAGACCTCTTTACTCGAGTATTTCAAATTTGTTTGAAGTATTTAAAATTTTATACATATTAAGTAGCCTTTCAGTCATTCCTTGCTCACCTTCATAAAGCCATACTCGAGGGTCAATCTGTTTTTTATTTGGTTTATCTTTACCCTTCTTATTTCCTACCTGAGAATGTAAATATTCATCATTCTTGTCCATGTATTTTTTGATCGGGTTTGTAAAAGCCCATTGAGTATCTGTATCAATATTAAATTTCACTATTCCATACTTTAAAGACTCTTTAATTTTACTTGTGTCTGAACCAGATCCTCCATGAAATACAAGATTTAAGGGTTTGTTCTGTTTTGTTTTAAGTTCTTTTTTAGCCAACTTTTGACAATCATTTAAAATACTTGGTTTGAGTTGAACAGCTCCTGGTTTATATACACCATGGACATTCCCAAAAGCAGCCGCAATATTTACATGGCCAAGACTAGATAATTTATTATATGCATGAAAAACATCTTCAGGTTTTGAATAAAGTTCTTCTTTACTTGCCTTTGTATTATCCAATCCATCTTCCTCTCCTCCAGTCAAACCAATCTCTACCTCAAGGAGCATCTCTAAATCATCCATTTTCTTTATATATTTTGAACTGATATTAATATTTTCTTTTAAAGATAACCCCGATAAATCTAACATATGAGAACTAAAAAGTGGTTCCCCATATGATTCATAATAATCAGCCCCAATATCAAGTAATCCATCTACCCATGATAGTTTTTCTTTTGAACAATGATCTGAATGAATAATAACTGGAACACCATAAGCTTGAGCAAGTGACTTAATATACATAGCCGCAGAAGAAGCTCCCAAGACACTTGCCTGATATGATTCATTTTCTAAATTCTTTCCAGCAAAAAAGGCCGCCCCTGAATGAGAGAATTGAATAATAATTGGAGTTTTAGCTTTCTTTGCAGCTGAAAGGGCTGCATTAATAGTACTTGAGCTAGTTACATTAACTGCTGGGATAGCACAATTATTATCATTACAAAAATCAAATAACTTGATTAAGTCTTGTCCGTAAATAAAGCCTGATTTAATTTTATGTTTTGCCATATCTTAAATATAGCAAAATTTATAACTATTAACCCCTAACAATTAAGCGGTGATACCAAGAGTAACACTATCTTCATCGTCATATTCAGAAACTTGATCCAAAAGTCTCTTGAGAGCATTTATCGAATATTGATCTGATTTATCAATGATTATAATTAGATGATCGTCTTTTTTTTGAACCTTAATACAAAACATGCCACCTTTTTTATCATGGCCTTTTTTATCTTTTCTAATAAAATACTGACCCTCTTTTGTTACTTCAATATCCCAAGGACTAAAAAAGAGACTTTGACTTTGTTTAATAGATTCAACCCCTTTTGTTTCAGAAGTGAAACTTTCAATATATCCAACCGCAAACATTTTTGCTTCGTCAAAAAGTTTTCCCCACCTTAGTAAAATTGGAAGTTGATTAAATTTTTCTTTTCTTTCAGTTTCTAGTGACATTATTAGACCTTTCTTCAATATCAGTAATAATCCCAATATATAGTGAAAAAGTTATTTTTGCAAAATTATTGTAGTTGATATTTTAGGATTATGATCATGAATTACCTCGACTCTACCTCCAAACAATCTCATAATTGCTTCTTTTTTATCAAGATGAGCAGTATGAGAAGAAACAGCTAAAACATCTGGGTTAATAGATTTAATAAAAGCAATGTGATCGTCTTTACTAGAAAAATGTTCTGGAAGAATAATTACTTCATCAGCAATATTCTCTTTTTTTATTACCTCAACTCTCTGATCTTGAGAATGAATTGGTCGGTGTTCTCCCTTAATTTCTTTAACTCTCTTATCAGACTCTACTCCAACGACAAGATAGTCACCTAAGTCCTTGGCTTTCTTTAAAAAGGTAAGATGCTCCTCATGGAGAAGATCAAAGACACCTGTGACCAGTACTTTAACTTTTTTATTTTTCATCAGAGGAAGGGATCTTCAAAGCAATTAATAATTCAATCTCTTCAATTGATAAATAACCGTTTGTACCTAGCCAAATAACTATATCTTTATCTTCAACCAGTTTAAGTTGGGCATTTCTTAACAAAGGGATGTTATCTAAATTACTAACCAAAGGATTTACAATACTAATACCCAATGAAGCAACTTCTAAGGCAGTTTTCAGTACGCCGTAGGCTCTTAGAACTTCTAGTTTTTTTAACACTTCTGCTCTACCCTCTTTACCTTTCTTCCCTTCTTTCATCTCATCTAGATCTTGTTTTTTAATAGGCTTCATTAAATATAAAAACTCAGTAGATTGATTTCTATTGAAAAGTGTTCTTTGTAATAATTCACCCACATTTTGTCCAAATGAAGATCCTGATGGAAAAGCTGGAGATGTGTCAGATAAGTTAACAAATGGATACATTACATCATCTTTTTTACTCATTACTACTTGAGCTCCTCCTTTAAGTGGACTCAATAATCCTCTGTTTCCAGTAAGGTACATTACGATAGCTGCTCTCTGATCTCTTTGCTTTTGAATATTACGAATTTCTTCTACACTTGCTTTATGTCTTGAGATTGGCAAAGTATCTCCCATTGTATTTGCGACTGTATCTCTAAATTGTCCAATTCCTTGATTAAAGCCCTCTCTCATTACAATAAACTTAAGAAGAGTTTCTTCATCTTTTATAGCTGACCAAATAGCAGCTCCATCTAAATAGTCTTTGTGAGTAAGTCCTGCTAGAATTGGTAACTTAGAATCATCATGAGTATCTTGAGGTAAATTAACCCAATTTTCCTGCCCAAGAACACTAACCTGAGCAGCCAAAACACTCATGAATAAAGCTGAATTCCTTCTATAACATTCTATTTCTTTTGTTCTCGACATATCTTTATAAAGATTTTATAAAATCTTTTCTTAATATCTGTTTCCACTTATTAAAAATCTTACCATGAGTATTTCTAGGGTGAAAAAAAGCCACCTCTTTTTTGACAACTTCTCTGGTAATTCTATTTTTCATATAAAAGTATTGTATATAAAAAAGGAGATCATTTAATAGATAAGTAATAAAATTGTCTAAATAATTTATTTTATAATCAGCTCTTTTCCCCTTAACTTTAATCAGTCTTGAGTCAAAAAAATTTTTTAGGTATTTTTTTGCCCAAGAATTATTCTCTAAAAACTGTTTTTCTACTCCGTTAGAATCATAAACAAACATAGCCTGGCATACTTCATAAGCTGTATAAATACTTCTTTTTTTGTTGGATATTGCTAAGCTTTCTTCTGTCATAAACATATTAAAACACCAGCTATTATCCCGATGATTTCCATTTCTCTCTCTTCTTTTTCCAAAAAAACTTGCAATCAAAATAATTAGAGGTCTTGTTAACCACAAAGAATTCTTTGAAGTTATAACTAACCAATCAACATCATCATTTTTTTTTGCATTAGAGACACTTAAAGAACCTGTAATGACAATTGCTTTTACAAAGGGGATTAGTTTAGCTATATTGATTAATCTTTTTGCTTCTACTAATTTAGACTGAGAATATTTTGTTCTTTTAAATTTTAGATCTAACAAATCTTTTTTACCTACACAGTAGTATTCTCCAGACTTTACTAGATAGTTATTTTTAACTAATCTAGCTAAAGATTGTTTAACTTTTTCAAATTGTACTTCTTGTTGGGTAATTAAACGTAGCCATACTTCCCTACTATTAAGAGGTGTAGAAAAGACATTAGAGTATGAAATAGATAGAATGATAGCTTTTTCAAGCCCATTTAAGGACATGGAGGTATTGTAAATCTAAAAGAAAAAATACGATACTCTAAAATATTATTGGATTTTATATTGTCTTAAAATTTGCTTTGACCCAAGAGATAATGTTTCTATAACTCTATCAATAGACTTACCACTGATTAGAGCATTAACAGCATCTTGATAATATTTAATCAAATTATCGTTAAGTCCTTTATCATGAGTATATGAACTAAGATAACCACCTTGTGCATATGGAGCATCAGCTAAGAATGGAGCAACCAGTGGTTCATTAGCTAGAGTGTCAGCTAAATCTACACGAGAATATATTTCTCCAAAAGCTCTAGTTTTTGCTTGCTCGTTATAAAGTTTTTGCATCACTTCTTTTGAAGAAAGGAACTTAAGTAATTCCCAGGAAATTTCTTTGTTATTACTCTTACTACTAACTCCTTCTGCCCAAAAACTAGCCCAAGCTTGTTTGCTTGTACCTAGAGTAGGAGCAGAAACGATTCCAAAATCTAAATTAGGATTAATTTCTAATATTTCATGAGCTCTCCAACTTGGTGCTAACATCATAGCTGCATCACCTCTAGCAAAGGCTACAGTAGAAGAAGGGAGTTTTTCATCCCAGACCCTATCTTTTGCAACAAAATTTGTGTAAAAAACTAAAGCTTCTTGTGCTTCTTTTGTGGTTAGATCATCAAGTTCTGCTCCATTCTGAAGCATCAATAAAGCAATGATGTCACTAAAATGCTCTGTAGTAGAGGCATTACCTATAGCTAATCCTGATCTCTTAATATCGTTTCCTGATCTAATAGTTAATTTTGATGCTAAAGTTTTTAGTTCTGTCCAAGTTTTTGGAGGTTCTTCTCCAGCTGTAGAAAGCACTTCTTTATTATAATAAAGACCTAAGCCGTCATACATTAAAGGGATGCCGACAATTTGACCAGCTACTTGTAGTTGTTGAGAAGCGACAGGATAAAATGTCTGTTGATATTCATCAGTAGACATCACCTTGCTTGGAAGCGGAGATAATTCTTCACCTAACATTGGAACCCAAGATCCATGATATCTAAATGCATCTGGTCCATTGCCTGAAGCAATCGCAGTTTGGAGTCTTTGTCTATAATCTACATGAGATTGTTTTCTATAAATAATTTCAACTCCTGGATTTAATGTTTCAAAATCAGTAAAGACCTCCTCTAGGACTTCATTTGATTCCCATAAGCCCCAATATGTAATTTGAGCATTTGTTTCGGCAACTGTTTGTCTTCCTGGAGTTTCATCTTCATCTTCAGTTTTAGCTCCTGTAGTTCTCTTTGAGGTTACAGATGGATTTACAGTAACTGTTTCTTCTGCTGAAGAATTAAAAAATGCAAAAGCACCAACGGCTACAAGAAGTAAAACTACTCCACCTATGATAAACGGTAAAAATTTCTTAATTGGACTTCCTGCTGAAGCAATTTTGGGTTGATCTTTTTGGTCTTCTTTTTTACCAGCACTTGGTGCAGGAGGAGCAGGTGGTTTAGCTCCACCAGGAGCAGGTGGCATTGGTGGTTTTGGTAATCCTCCTGAAGGAGGTGTTGTTGGTGGTAAAGCAGGTTTAGGAGCTGGAGGTAAAGCTTGTTTAGGTGGACTAGAAGGCCCGGCCGAACTTGGAGGTGCAGCAGGCATTGGTGGTCTTGGTAAGCCAGGTGGTCTTGGAGCCGGAGCTGGAGCAGCTGACATACTAGGAGGAGCCGTAATAGTATTTGGTGCAGTTGGAGGTTGTGGCTTTGGTAGTGGAATGTCTGGCATAATTAAAGAAAAGATGTCAAAATAAAGTATATCAGATGATGAACATCAATTTCCAGCCAACTATTAACCTATCAAATTCAAAAATATTTTGGTTTTCAATTATATCTGGGATTGGACTTCTTTTGACTGGTTTTATAATTCTAATTTTTATTATCAACTCACAAAAGGACATCTTTCCTAATAAAACTACTATCAAAGATATTGATGTGTCTCTTTTATCAATAACAGAAGCTCAAAATAAAATTTTTAATGAGCTTGGAGAACCAAAAGACTTTCTAATTAATATAGAAAGCGAGGAGATAAAGTATTCAACTAATTCTAGTTCACTGGATTTTAAATACCTTTTAAATGAATCTTTAGATAATGCTTTTAGCATAACTCACGAAAATTTAACACTCAAAAAGCCAGTAAAACTAATCTCTTCATTATTTGGAAATAAAAACTTTGATTTAAAAACAGAATATGATCCTTCAAAAGTTACAAACATTGTTGAAAACTATGCCGAGATTGTGGATAAAAAAGGTCATCAACCTTTTGCTGTTTTAGGCACAACTGGAATCACATCATCACTAGAGATTGATCCAGGTAAGATTGGTCTAGAAATTAACCGAAATGATCTAATAAAAGAGATTGAGAATCAACTAAAAAGTAAGACTGACTATAGTGATATTAGCTTATCACCCCAACCTCAAAAAACTCACAAAGAATTAACAGAAGAAGAAATAGATAAAGCAGAAGAAAGAGCCAATCTCTTTGTCGGACAAAAAATACTATTGATCAACAATGGTTATAAAGAAATTAAGTTAAAAATAACTGATCAAGAACTTATTTCACTTCTGGCCTTCCCAGAAGATATAAATAACCTAGAATTAGATCTTATTTTAACTAAGATAAATGACCAAATAAAAAGAGAAAGTCGCAATGCTGTTTTTGATTATGAAAAAGACAAAGATGGTAACTTCATTGTTAATGAATTTATCCCACATCTTGATGGCTTAGAAATTGATAAGAATGAATTAGAAAATAAAATAAAAGAGATAATCACTTCTCTTGATAACACTAATATTAATTTAGAAGAAATCAGACCAATATACTTAGATCTACCTCTTAAAATTGTTGAGCCAGATATTACATTAGAAAAAACAAATGACTTTGGTATTAAAGAATTAATTGGCTTTGGAGATAGTGAATACGATCACTCTATTCCAAATAGAATTTGGAATGTCAGCTTAACTGCAGAAAAGATGAATAATATTCTAGTAGAGCCAGGAGAAGAGTTTAGATTTAATAATACTCTTGGAGAGGTATCTAAAAGGACAGGATATCGATCTGCTTACGTTATCAGCGGAGGTAAGACTGTCTTGGGAGATGGTGGTGGTGTTTGCCAAGTTAGTACTACTTACTTTAGAGCTATTCTTAATGCTGGTCTAGAGGTCACAAAAAGGAAAGCTCATTCATACAGAGTCAGTTATTACGAGCTTAACCAAAAGCCTGGCATTGATGCCACTGTTTACTCAGGAGACGTTGATCTTAGGTTCCTTAATGATACAGGACATCATCTATTAATTAGATCAAGTGCTGATGCTGATGAACTTTATATGAAGGTAGAAATATATGGTACTTCTGATGGTAGAACTACCCAAATTGTAGATCATGAAACTTGGGGACAAAGAGGTGCTCCAGCTCCAGCATATTACCCTACTACAGAAATCCCTGCAGGGACATTTAAACAAATTGACTGGGCAGTATCTGGAATTAAAGCTTCATTTAAGAATATTGTTAAAGATAAAGATGGTAACTTAATCAGAGAAGAAGAATATTACTCTAATTATGTTCCTTGGAGTGCTAAGTATCTTCAGGGAATATAAAAAGCCAGTTGATAGTGATCACTGGCTTTTCTTTGTTTTAAAGAAAGATTCCTTTTGCTTCTCTTTCTTTTCTTCTTTCTATTCGTTCAAGTCTGATGCGTTCATTATTTGCCAAATATGACTGGTAAGCACTTTCATGAGCTTGTGCTAACCATTCCTCATCAACGACACCTAATTTTTCTTGAACCTTTAACAGAAGTTTTTCAGCTTTTTCCTTATCAGTCAAGGAATCATCAATAACTATTTCTCTCCAACTTTTTTCAGACTGAGTTTTTTTTCTCTTCATGAGAAGAAAAAAAATCGCACCTAGAAGATTAAAACCATACATCGTAGACCTCTATTCATCTGTCTTGTCGATTGTGACTATAGCATAAAAGGGACTATTTGTAAATACTATAAGACGCTTATTATTAATTAATGGTTATATCTTTTTTGTTTTTTAAACCACTCTATTTAACTGGTATAATTCCAGATATGGACTCCAAATATAACTATCAACAATTTGAGCAAGAAATCTATAAGTTATGGGAAGATGGCAAGTACTTCTCCCCTGATACTTATGACAATAAAGGCAAAGATACTTTTTGTATCATGATGCCCCCTCCAAATGCTAATGACCCGCTTCATATTGGTCATGCTATGTTTATTGCCCTCGAAGATATTATGATTCGTTTCAATAGAATGAAGGGTAAAGACACTCTCTGGTTACCAGGCACAGATCATGCTGGGATTGAAACTCAATTTGTCTTTGAAAAAAAACTAAAGAAAAAGAAACAAAGTCGTTTTGATTTTGATCGTGAGACTTTATTCAAAATGATTTGGGACTATGTTCAAGAGAACTCTGAGGTTGCGACAAGACAAATGAAAAAAATTGGAGCAAGTGCAGACTGGGATAGGTTTAAATTCATGTTAGACCCTGAGATTGTAAAGATTGTTTTAGATACTTTTTCTAAGTTACACAATGAAGATTTAATTTATCGTAGTATGAGACTAGTTAACTACTGTACCAGATGTGGAACTAGTTACTCTGAGCTTGAAGTTGATCATGAAGACAAGAATGATCCTTTATATACTTTCCAATATGGCCCACTTCAAGTTTCTACTGTTAGACCAGAAACAATCTTTGGTGACGTTGCTCTTGCTGTTCATCCAGATGACAAAAGATATACAAAGTACGTTGGTACAAAAATTAAAGCTTCCTTCCCGTGGGGAGAAGTAGAATTACCAGTTGTTGCTGATGATTATGTAAAGATGGACTTTGGGACAGGTGTTCTGAAGATTACTCCATACCATGACCCAAATGATTGGGAAGTATGGCAACGTCACATTGACGAAGTCCCCTCCCCTACTCAAGTAGTTAATACTTTTGGCAAGTTAATTAATGTTCCAGAGGAATTTAATAACTTAGGAATAGTTAATGCTCGTAAAGAAGTTGTAAAACAACTTAATGATTCAGAGTTAATGATTGAGGAAAAGATGAACCCTCACTCTGTTGGGACTTGCTACAGATGTAAAAGAACCATTGAGCCGTTACCTCTACCTCAATTCTTTATCAAGGTAAAACCTCTGGTAGAACCAATCTTAAAAGATCTAAATGATGGTAATTTTACAGTTCACGGAGCTGGACACGATAAAATCCTTAAACACTGGCTAGAAAACCTCAAAGATTGGAATATTTCACGTCAAATTGTCTGGGGAATTAGATTGCCTGTCTGGTATAACGTTGATGATAATCCTGATATTCAGGTACTTTTTGTAAACAAAGATAAAGAAACAGTAAATGGAACAATTGGAAAACTTTTGAATACTTATTCCCTAGAAGAGATAAAACAAGGACTTCAATCTTTAAATGCTCCAGAAAAAGCAGAGTTTAGAATAAATGAATCAGAACCAACTAATGGAAATTGGATCCAAGAATCTGATACTTTTGATACCTGGTTCTCAAGTGCCCAGTGGCCTTTCACGACTCTTCAATCTTCAGATCATAGGGATGACTTTTCTCGCTTCTACCCTACTCAAGTGATGGAGACAGGATATGACATTCTTCCTTTCTGGGTCATGAGAATGTTAATGATTGGAAAGTTTGCTACAGGCAAGTTGCCATTCACTAATATTTATCTTCATGGACTCGTTCGTGACCAAAAAGGTCAAAAGATGAGTAAGAGTAAGGGAAATGTTATCAACCCACTTGAAATCATAGAAAAATACTCAGCAGATGCCCTTAGAATGGCGCTTGTTATTAGATCTAGTGCTGGTCTGGATAAATCAGTTGCTGAAGGTGATTTTAAGGCCATGAGGAACTTTACCAATAAGATCTGGAATGCTGCTAGATATGTCCACTTTAGTCTTGAAGATGATGTAAAAGGTGATGAAAAGACAAATAAAGAATTTATCGAGAAACTATCTCAGGTAGAAAAAGATGTTACCAAGCAATTGACTGACTTTAAATTAGGTCTTGCTGCAGAGACAACTTACAATGAATTCTGGCATTGGTATTGCGATATTTGTATCGAGAATACCAAACAAGGCAAACTCTCCTCTACTCTACTTAAAGAGGGATTAACAAAATTCTTATTACTACTCCACCCTTTTGTGCCATATGTCACAGAAGCTATCTGGAGTGAAGTAAATAAAGAGTCTAAGCCTTTAATTGCTCAGTCTTGGCCTTTATAATCGGCTTAATGGATAAGAAAAGATTACTCTTCCCTCTTTTTATTTTAAAGCTATTTTTAGTTAATCTAGCCTTCTTCATCTCCATCCTAATTATACCCATACATAGGCAAAAACTATTATTCTTCTCTAGTGTTTTCTTTCTTTTATACATACTCTTCCTTGGTAGACACATATTGCCAAAAAGAGCTCAGCTTACAGATCCAATCAAACTGGTTAATGTAAAAAGTCAGCAAGGACAATTAGTAGCCTTTAAAGATTTTTCTAAATTAGAATTGTTTAAAAAGAAATTAATAGGACTTAACAAAATTAGTCCAAATAATAGAGATGTGTTAGTTAATTTATCTTTAATCAGTTTCTATCAAAGTGAGACTGAAAAGCACATCTACCTCTGGGAAAATGCTATTAGCACTGATCCCAACAATCCTCTATTTAAAGAATAGATCTCTTAAAATCTCCACTAAAATTTGACTACTCATATATAAAAGGTATGATCATACCCTTATTTAATTACGATAAGGGAGTCTTAAATGGCTAAAAAACAAAAACAAGGTTTGTCTAGAAACCAAGCTTATTTAATGCTTGGGTTCATAGCAATTCTCGTAATTTTTGTTATCGTGTCATCGATGTTTTTCCCGAGTTAAGTAGGAGCCTAGGAAGCTAGGTAATACAAAAAGCGCCCATGCAAGACGGGCGCTTTTCTATATTAAAAACTAGCTTATTCAGTCTTTTCCTCTGCAGGAGTTTCTTCTTTCTTCTCTTCTCCACCCTCTTCTTCAGGTGTTTCTTCTGTAACTTCTTCTGGTTCTTCACCTCTTTCTGCTTGAGCGATAGCTAAAGCAATCTCGTCTTTTGTTGTATCTTCTGGAAGGATAAGCTCAATTTTAGACTCATCTATTTCGATGTCAGATAAGAAAATTGTTTGTCCTACCTCTGTGAGCTGTTCTACATTTACCGTGAAATGTTCTGGTAAATCTGTAGGTAAAGCACTAACATCGACAGTATCTTTTACCTTAATTAATGCAGCACCAGGTACTTTAAATTCACCTTCAAATTCTAATGGAATTGAAGCTTCTACAGCTTCTTTTAATGAGACTTTTAAAAATACCACGTGAAACATTTCGCCTTGTAGAGGGTCAAAATCAGCCTCTTTTATAAGAACTGGAATTTGACTTTTAGATCCCTCTAAAACTAAATATACTAAGCTACTTTCACCGGCTTTATCGTAAACTCTTTTGAGTTCTAATCTTTCTGCTGTGACTGGAATAGAGTCTTTTCCTGGGATATTAATATTTCCCAAGACTAAGCCTTGAGCTCTAAGTTGTTTACTTTTCTTTCCAAGTAAATCTCTTTTTTTAACATTTAAAATGATTTTTTCTGATGTCATATATACTCCTTGTTAATCTAATAACTAGAACATCCTAGTCCAATAGGGGAGTAAAGGCAAGTGTTAGCCGAGGATTTAACGTGAAAAGTTATTTAAAACTGACTCCAATAAAGGCATGATCTTCGCCAAGTTTATCAAAAATAATACTACTACCTTTAACCTCTGCTTGTGGAGCAATTAGAGTAGGGGATAGGGAAGAGTCATGACTAATGATTACTTGAGGTAATATATTGGCTGTTCCTGGTTGTTTTTGATTAAAGAAGGCATATGAATAAGGGAGAGAAAATTCAATTGGAACGACATATTCTATATTTATTTTTTTATCACTTTTAATTGGTGTTTCAATCAAAAGACCAATAGTTTGATGATTTTCTTGTTTAATTATTTTATAGTTGTCTTCAGATATTTTTTCTCCATCTATAGTAATTGATATGCTATCAATACTAAGAGGTAAATAAAGCCTGAAATAGGCCTTGTAGAGACCCTTAGGCCAAGCATTTGAGAATGCTTTATTACTCAATGTAATTTCTCTAAAGTGCTTAGCTTGTGTTTCTTGTATTTCAATTAAATGAGTATCTTCTCTTGTTGTGTGATAATTTGCTTTATTTATCCCAATATTGGCCTCATTAATAATGAGAGAGTCTACTTGACAGGGGAGAGCACTCAATTGATTCGGGCACTTAGGATTAATTAATTGACCAGACCAACCAAGTAAAGTAAGTGGCTGTGATACTTGTGTATCAGACATAGCCACTACCATCTGTTTTTCTTTAATTGATTTTGAAAGTGATTTCAATAATCCAGCAGGGTTATCTTGACCTTTAATAACCATATCTCTTAATAAATATTTAAGGAGATTTGCTTGATAATCTTCTACTTCACTTGATTCAACTAACTTAATTTCTGAATGAAACTCAGATCTCTCAAATATATTTTTATCAGTGATAATCTCATTATATTCATCTAGTTCTAGTGGCCCCAATTCTTTAAGAATATTTTCCAAAACAAAGAGGTTTATACCAACAACTCCATCTATTTTTCTATTTGTTTCTTGCTCTAAAAACCAGCTAATTTGTTTACTTGAATTAACAAAGTCTGGATCCCAATTACTATCCCTGAGATACCATTTGTTTTCGCCAAGTAATTTAATTATTTCGTCAGGAGGGACAACAGATCCTCCTAAGTTCTTATCCAACTCATAACTGCTAAATACTTGAGAATCAACCAACATTCCTTGATCAACAGTTAATAAAGCAACTGCTTGAATAAACCCTCCAGTCGGTCTTAATTCTTGATTATTTTGAAATACTACAGCATATGTTTTTTTACCATCTTTTCCAAAGAGAAGATCAAAAACAGGGGAGAGTTGTTGATACACCAACAACGAACTCTTCTGAGATTCTACATATGAAATAAATTCAGAAACTTTCTCCTGTTTATCACCCTCTTTTTGAGTGTCTTTAAAGTCATGTAAACGGGATAATAGTCTAGAAGCAGTCTCGTAGTAAGCCTGAGCTGTTTTAGCCGGTTTTTGACTACTTAGAATGTCTTCTAAGAGGTCTTTTCCTAGGAACGATGTTACTAAATCTTCTGTATCACTCTTAAAGTCTTTAGAATATTTATCATATTCAACAATTTTTTGAGATATTTCAATTAGATTTATAGAATCAATAAAGAGTTCAGGCGGTAAAGCTTGTTCATACAAAGAGATTTGTTTTTCTAAGAAATCAGAACTTCTTTCAACCCCGGAGTAATCAATTTCAGCTGCTTCATCCTGAGAAAACTTCAAAAAGACATTAGTTAATTCCTTTTCTAGCCTTGAGGTAGAAAAGATAAATAGACCAGTGAAAATAAGCATTGAAACTGCAATTACAGTAATAATTGTTCCTATCCCAAATAGGAATTTATTTTTTTTAGTTTTTTTATTAATTTTCTTAGTTTCCTTGACTATTTCTTTAACTCTTTCAACTTTTTTATCAACTCTCTTAACCTTAAATATCTTTCCTAATTTTTCGTCAACATTTTCTTTCTTTTCTTGGGTACTAGCTTGTTTTGAAGTTGGTCTGATTACGATTGGACTCTCTTTTAGATAGGGGATATCAAAAGTTTCTTTGACTAAATCATCTTTAGGTTCTCTTGCTGGAGTTGTTAACACTCTTTCTTGACTAAAAGTAGGTTTAATTGTTGGTTGTACTTCTGTTTTAATTTGTTGAGGCCTATCTAACGTTCTACTATGGAATATTGGTTTTGGTTCTTTGGGATGAGAGTGAGAATCAAACTTAATATTTCTGACAGATTCTTCAAGAATAGAAGGTAAAGCTTCTATTTCTCCAGTTAATTCTTCAAATCCTGCAAAAGAATTTTTATATGATTTTTTAACATCCGTTTTAACTTCAAAATCCATAGAAGGATTAAACAGACTTAAAAGCCTTTGTATTTCTCTGATTATGATGTCTGAATGATGTTTTTTCCCTCTTGAGATAACTCTCCTTTTTTGAGGTGAAAGGATCTCTCTTTTGATTGAATTAAAGAAAACATTTTCACTTTGAAGATATAGATCTATTTGGGGATCTAAAATCAGCCCTTTAGAAATATTCTTTGTGATAGTTTTAAAGAATGGCCACTCAGTACTACCTTGAGGGATAATATCTTGGCCTACTATCAAATTACTATGTGAGGATAGGTATGAGTCAGGATCGATACTAGAGATTAAATTAATAACTAAAACATTTTTCTTTTGTCTTAGTTTCAAAACATTATTTTTGAGGTCTTCTCCAGAGCCAATTACAATAATTTTATAATAATTCCTTGATAAAGCTTTACTCAAGTCTTCTTGTTTAAAAAGTGATAAAGACGAGTCCAATTCAAGACCTTGTCTTGAAAGAAAAGACTCTATTTTTCTTTTTAGACTAGATTCTTCACCAACTAATAATACTCTTGGTGATTCATCCGATAGTTGTGTAACAAGGCGTTGCGACATAAAACATAACCCACTTTATGGGTTATCTTAATATTAGCTTAATTAAGACTGAAGTTTTAGTGGATAAAAGTATATTAAACCCTAGAGTTGAGCTGAATCCATTGCTTGATTAGCTAAAAGATCTGCGACTTTATTTTTCTCTCTTCTAATATGACTTAGCTTGTAGGGAAGGCTTATTTTTTCTAGTTTTTCCCAAATCACAAATGCTAATTCTGCGAGATGATCTTGTTTAATTTTCCAATTTTTATTTATCTGCTCTACAACAAGTTTTGAATCCATAAAAAACTCAACTTTTTCTATTTTATTTTCTTTTGAGAATGATTCAAGCCAAGTAAGTGCTATTAGCAATCCTTTATATTCAGCAACATTGTTTGTTGTTTCTCCAACGTACTCACTATGATCATGGATAGTAAAGCCACCCTCATCCATTACATGAATACCGATACCAGCAGTACCAGGATTTCCTCTGGCTCCACCATCAGTAAATATTTTGAGAAGTTTAAAGTTTGCCATATAAAAGAGAGTATAACACTCTTCTAGTCGGCTTTTTTTCTAATAATTAGTCTACGACTTGCACCTTCACCCTCAGAATAGCTTTCAAAAGCAGTAAAGCTTTCTTCTGAAGAGATTAATGAATGAATGTTATATCTTTCAAAAGATGAGATAAAAGGGAATACGTATTCACCATCCTCTTGTTCTAATCTTTCACAAATGTCGGTAAGTTTTTCTTTAATTTGCTCAATTCTATCTTCACGATAGTTATTGATATTTAAAGAAATTCTTTTGTCAGTTTTTTCTTTTGCGAAGATAAGTCTGAGAACTCTTTGAATTGAATTGATTACTTCTGCTTTATAGCCAATAAAAAGACCTGTGTCTTCTTCTGGAACAGTAAGATCAATCTTGATTTCATCTTCAAGCTCATCTATTTTAATTGAGAAGTCTTCTTCTTGAAGACCTAAGTGTTGGACTAAATTAGTCAAGTAGTTGTTAATTTTCATATTCTAATTAAATGTATATTTTAGTTTTCTATCTTACCCATAAATCTCTTGGCGTAAAGGGTTAATCCACCTGGGCCAGAAACAAAGTATTGTTGAACTACACTAAAGACAGTACTCGCTACCCAGTAGAGAGCTAATCCAGAAGGGAATTTAAGAGCAATAAAACCAGTCATGATAGGCATAATAAACATCATTTGTTTTTGCATAGTCTGAGCCATCTCAGCTGTGTCTTCTTCCTTTTCATTAGCCTCTTTAACCTTCTTTAACTTAGAGTCATTTGGAACAATATCTCTAACTTCAGCACCTGGTGCTAACATCAAGGATAGAATAAATTGAGAACCAGCTGCTAAAACTGGAAGAATAAACTTTGGATCTGGAAGACTCAAGTCCATCCAAAAGAAAGTAGTACTTATTTCAATACCTTGGTGAGTGGTGTCTCCTAAGAAAGAGATTAATGATCTATATAAGAAAATTAAAACTGCTAATTGGGCTAATTGGGGAATACATCCTGCTAGAGGATTAACATTATATTTTTTATATAACTCCATTTGTTTTTGTTGAAGAACTTTTTTGTCTGTATGTTTTTTCTTAAGTTTATCAAGTTCTGGCTTGAGGTCTTTTATCTTTTGTTGAGATTTAAGAGAGGGGAGGGTAACAGGGAGAAGTATTGATCTTAATATAAAGGTCAAAGCAATTATAGAGACACCAAGGTCACCAGTTACTTTATATAGTTCAACTAAAATTAAATTAAAAAATCCGACGATATCTGGCATAAATGAAAATATTAATAACAAGTAATGACGCGTTTAAAACCACGCCATAACCCAAGAATTGTACCATGTTTTTTTACTTCTCTAAGGGTGTATTCACTACAAGAAGGTCTATGCTTACAATATGAAGCATATCCAAAGACACTTACCAGTAAGTTTCTCTTTAAGCTAAGTAATAATTGATATAGTCTGATTATATAAATAACCATAAGTATTATTTTATTTTTTCTCAATAATCTTTAGAATTAACTATAAGTATTATAAATTGTTTTATTATTATTGTAGAAACAAATAAATAAGGAGAAATATGGGATTTTTCAACAGACAAGAATCTAATCCGTCAGGACAAGAGGATGCTCAGAATCAATTTGGTGGAAGTGACATTCTCAAAAGAACTTTAAGTGGACGTAGAAGAGCAGAAGTTGCAGATACTGGGTTTAAAGCTGAAGTAGACCAAAGAGATGAAAGACTAAATCCTCCTACACCTGAAGTTAGCGGTGACTCTCAAGAATCAACAACAGAAGGTAGAACTGAATCTGTTCAATTAAATTTAGCTAGAGAATTAAATGAAGTATCAAAAATAATGGATGAGAATGTTGAAGAAGCCCAAAAGAGAGTAGACGGTTATGGAGAATCAGCAAAGTCTCTTCATGATGTAACAGATGCCTTAACAGCATTTCAACTTCCAAAAGGTGAAGGTTTAGGAATATCTTTAGGAAGAGAATCTTTAGCAGGTAAAGCTGCTGAAGAGATTGCATTAAGATCTTTACTAGAAGCCTTACCTGAAGCTAATGAGAATAATAATTATATACAAGTTACAAAAGAAGCCCGTAAAACAGCAATTGCTAACCAAGGTGTCTGGGATCAACTTTCTACTCATGCAAAATTAGATGTCCAAAGGAAGCTTCATGAAGCTATCTTACAAAAAGTTTCTAAGCATCCTAAACTTCAATCTATTAATGTAAAAAGAAAAATTGTCAATTTTATTGAAAGAAGAGTTGATGATCTTACTCCTCATGATTCACTTGTAGATACTTATGAAGAACTTAGACAAGTTGTTGGAGTTATTAGAGCCGAGGTTGTTGAAAAGGGTGGTCATGCAGAGAGTGTTATTAGAGATATTGTAAGTGAAGCTTCCTCTGAAACAGCAGGATCTGTTGAATCAATCCTAGAAATAGCTACAATACAAGTAAAAAATGCTGAAGCAGCAATTAATAAACTTCCTGATGGAGCAGTAAAAGATCATTTCTTAAATTTAATAAAAGAAGTTAAATTTCAATTTTTAGTAGTAGAAGATGAGGATAGATTTGATGCTTACCATGGAATTAAAAAGGATCAAAGAATTTTAGAATTAATTAAAGAAGTTTCTAAAAAGCTTTCTATCTTTGATGCAATCAAAAGAGGAGA
>JAOUMD010000020.1 GCA_029881675.1 Minisyncoccota bacterium
ATGTAAAAATATATTTTAAATTTTTTATTATTTATTTTTTAAATAGTTAATATATGAACAACGGCAGTTGCTCCGCTACCTCCGACATTATGAGCAAGGGCTACTTTAAACTTTCCTTGTTCTAAGAGTGATGAAAGGTATGCAATTTGTTTAATACCAGTGGCTCCGACAGGATGTCCACTTGCTTTTAAACCTCCAGAAGGATTAATCACAATCTTTCCTTTATATGTAGTTTCTCCATTTAAAGCAGCTTTACCTCCCTGACCTTTTTTGATAAATCCTAAATCCTCGGTAGCTAATATCTCAGCGATAGTGAAACAATCATGGACTTCTGCTACATCAATATCTTTTGCTTCTAAATTGGCCATTTTATATGCTTGTTTGGCTGCCCTTGTTGTAGCAGCTAACTCTAATAAGGAAGCTCTGTTAGCTAGATCTAAACTATCTTGTCCATGACCACTTCCAATAATAGTAGCTCTTTTTTTATTTATACCTTTAAGACCTTTTTTATTTTTCTTCTCGACGTTCTTAGTAGTTAAAATAACAGCTGCAGCTCCATCAGTAATTGGGGAACAATCAAGTAAGCACAGTGGATCTGCAACTAAAGTGCTTTTACTAATTTGATCAATTGAAAAATTTTTATGATATTGAGCATTAGGATTATCAAAAGCATGAAGATGATTTTTCATTGCGATGCTAGAAAGTTCTTCTCTTGATGTCCCAAATTCTTTCATATGAGCATTTGCCAACATTGCATATAGCCCTGGGAAAGTACTACCTTTTTCTGAACTATAATTTGCTGCACCAGCCAAATACTTTGTAGTCAAACTACTATCTGCATCATTCATTTTTTCTACTCCCACTACTAAAACAGTTTTATATTTTTGTGATAACAAAGCATTCTGCGCTGCAACCATAGCTAGACCGCCAGAAGCACAAGCTCCTTCAATCCTCAAACTAGGTGGATATCCCTCAATCATTTGACTAGCCATTGCTCCCAAATGAAGTTGGTTGTCAAATTGACCAGCTCCCATATTAGAAACAAAAACAGCCTCAATCTCAGATTCTTTAAAACCAGAATCTTTAATTGATCCTTTAATTGCCTCTTCCAATAGATCTACTAAAGAATTATTCCAAAGTTCTCCAAACTGAGTAATATAATGGCCTGCGATTACTACATTCATATTAATGGGTTAATATTTTCATGACTTCTTGATACTCTCCATATCCGATCTCAGTTGTTAATTTAATTTGATCACTAATCTTATTTTTTCTTCCGTTATTAAACTCAGTAATTAAATCTGTTGTTTCAAAAACAAAACTATCACTGCCCGCCCCAGAACCATATGAAACAACTAAAATCTTTTCTCCTGGTTTTGCAATGTCTAATACTGCACTAAGTGCCAGTGGGACTGAACCTGCATAGGAGTTTCCAATCTTTTCTACAATCAAGCTCGGCTCTAATTGTTCTTTACTAAAACCCAATTTCTTGGCTGCTAATCTTGGAAACTTACCATTAGGAGTATGGAAAACACAGTAAGCAAAGTCTTCTGGTTTTAATTGTGTTTGATCCATTATCTTCTTAGCTGCTGTAGTAACGTGATAAAAGTAGGCAGGTTCTCCTGAAAATCTCCCTGCATGTTCTGGATAACTTTGACCAGCTCTACGCCAAAAGTCAGGAGTATCTGTAGCAATACTTAATGTGGCTAATAAATTGGCAACTGTATTTTGAGTCCCCAAAAGATATGCTCCGGCTCCGGCTCCCGCAGTAAACTCTAAGGCATCTCCAGGAGTTGATTGAGCAGTGTCTGCTCCAATAGCTAAAGAATATTTAGAGAATCCTGACAGAAGATAATTAAATCCAATCTGCATCCCTTGAGTACCTGCTTTACAAGCAAACTGTAAATCAGCTAAAGCCATGTCTTCACTCAGTCCCAAAACACTTTTAACTACTGTCCCCGACGGCTTGACTGCATAAGGATGGCTCTCACTGCCAATAAAAAGATTAGATATTTCTAATGGATTACCTTTAAAACTAGCTAGAGCATTTAAAGCCGCCCCAGTTGCTAAAGTAATAGTGTCTTCATCCCTAGCTGGAACAGTTTTAGAAATGACTCCAATTGACTTACCTACGCCACTTTTCTTTTGGGCTACTTCTATATCAGATATTTTTATTATCTGACGTGGGATTGAAACCCCATAACTAGTGATGCCAGCTATCTTGTTTACAATCATCTCTTATTTCTTCCTAATTCTTGATGAGCCTTAGCTAAATCATCTGTACAAAATGAAGCTAATAATGAAATCTCACCTGCTAAACAAGCAGCAGCAGTGACTGCCACCAGCTCCGCAATTTTAATTTCTTTTTGTCCAATTAAAAACCGTGCTTCTTTTTGGGAAGGTAAATATGTCCCACCGCCTATAGTACCCATATTTAAATTAGGTAAAGTTAAACTAATATATAAATCTTGATTTTGAATATTTAATGATAAGAAGGCTTTACTCCCTTCGACAACATGGGCAGGATCTTGTCCTGTGGCTAAGTAAATAGCAGATAAGACATTAGCCACATGAGCATTCTGAGAAAAAGAACCTGCTAAATTACTTCCGATTAAATTCTTCTGAGTATGAACTTTAAGTAATTCTTCTGGAGTAGTTTTAAGAACAGACTTAATTATTTCTTTGCTCAGAACTACTTCTGCCTGAGCGAAGTGGCCTCTACCTAAAATGGAATTGATCAGATTATCTTTTTTATCTGTACAGACATTACTAGATAAGGCAGTTAGCTTTGCTCCTTCATTGTTTTTTTCTATCAAAGTTGCTATAGCTTGTGATGCAATAGTGACCATATTCATCCCCATTGCTTGATCTGTATCAAAGTTAAACCTAAGATAGAGAAACTTTCCTCTTACCCAACCTTGGTGACTCAAAAACTTAAGATGACTACTGGTAGACTCAGCTACTTTACCAATTTTATTTATGTTTTTTTCAATAATTTCTAATACTTCAAAAGCATGCGCTCCACTCTGACATTCAAAAACAGGCGCACGACTCATGCCCATTTTCTTTACAATTACGGCTGTTCCACCTGCAGTAGAAATAACTTTTGCACCACGGCTAACACTAGCCACTAAGGCTCCCTCTGTTGTAGCTAGGGGTAAATAATATTGGGACTTTTTATTTTTAAAATTTATCTGAATAGGGCCAGCAACACCAACGGGGATAGTGACTCCTCCCACCCAGTTCTCACAATTTTTTTGACCCACTGTTTCTGGAAGATTTTTTGTATCAAAAAGATATGGTAAGTCACCACAAAAATCAGTGACTATTTTCTGTCTCTGTTTTAATTTATCTTCTTGAGTTTTATTTGAATCACTAACACGCAGTGATAAAAGCGTTTTCACAATATGTTAGTCGGAAAAATGACTAAAAATCATGCAAGGTAAAATCAGAAATAAATATAATAAATTTAAAAGGTTCTCAAAGAAGTTCTTAGTTTTTTATTAAATAACATAATAGCAGTCCAAGGAGCTATTTCACTTATTTTGTCATTTAACATTAATTCAATCGATGGAGTCTTATCTTGTAATTGATTGGTTTCATACGTTAATGTTTCCTTTGCAGTAATATATTCTATTCCTTCTAATCTTTTCTCAAGTTCGGATAATTTAACCCATTCAATTTGGGCAACTTCCATAGGATTTAATTCAAATTCTCCATCATATTTTGTAATATAAACTTGATCTATTTCATGCTCTCCATATTTCTCATTACTATAAACTTTATATTCAAATTTATATAACTCACTTAGAGATAAATCCTTAAGTCCAATTTCTTCTTCTAGACGTCTATTTGCACAGCCTAGATATGATTCTCCTGGCCTTACATTACCACAGATACCATTACCCCATTGATCTGCACCCACAATTTTCTCGAAGCTACGTTTTTGAAGTAGAATTTCTCTTTCTCCATCTTTATCTCGGACAATCCAAACAGATACTGCTCTATGTCTTTGGGCAGGATGTCTATGAGCTGAGTATAAATCCTCTTCTCCAGCAACATTATCTTGGGAGTCTACTAGTATTACTTGTTTTATCTTCATGGAAGTCATAATTATATCCTATCATCATTCATTAAGAAAATATTGAACTTTTTATGAAGCAGAATACAATCTAGTCAAGAAAGGCTTTATTTAATGGAAAAAACACAAAGAAATTCACAGATTATCGCTGGAGAAATGCAACCTAGAAATTTTTTTATAGGTAGAGAATCATGCCAAAAATTAGGCGAGATGGTATCTGCATTTAATGCAGAAGGTATTAACCTACATGCTATTCCCCTTATCAATGAGGTTGAACTAGGAATAGTAGCCGAAGATCTTCACCCAGGTACTGTTATTGGTTGTAGACCTCCAATGAGTGAACATGATCCTGCTGGAGTAATTGTCTGGGATGGATTTGGCTTAGCATCAGTCTCATTAATGACCTATCACAAGAAACAAAGAGATGGATGGGTTTTTGATAGCCAAAATAAAACCGCTACAGAAGCGTATGTACCAACTATAGAAAAGAAAAAGAAGAAAAATAAAAAAACTACTTCAAAGCATGAGAAACAAAGAATTAAAAAAGCTAGAAATGGGAGAAGAGTCTAACGATTCTTTCTCTTATTAGAAATATCTTCCCAAAGAAGAATTAATGGAGCTGCAGTGAACGTTGATGAATACGTTCCTGTAACTGCCCCAATTAATAAGGCAACACTAAACCATTTGATTGATTCACCTCCAATTAACACCAGTGCTAACAGCATGATGATAATTGTTACTGAGTTATTAATTGATCTAGATAAAGTTTCAATTACAGCCATGTTTACAATTTCAGTTAAAGATGATTTATAGTTCTTATTTCTTAACTCTCTAATTCTGTCAAAAACGACAATGGTGTCATGGACAGAAAAAGAAAGAGTGGTCAAAAGAGCTGTTACAAAAAGAACATCAACTTCTACGTGATAAAAGTGTCCTAAGACACTAAAAGCACCTAATAGTATTAAAGAGTCATGGAACATTGCTAGGATTGCAGAAACTCCAAATCTAAAGTCATTAAATTGCTTCCAAACATATAGAGTGATTAGTCCAGAAACAATTACTATTGCAGCAAAAGTCTTCATCAATAGTTCTTTACCCAAAGTAGGTCCAACAGTCTCAAATCGTAATTCTTCAATCTCACCATACTTTTCTGACAATTTTATTAATACCTCTTCCTTAACTTCATTACCAATATTTTTTCCTCTGATAATAATTTGATTATCTCCAGAGCTTTGTACCAAGCTTATTTCATAAATATCTCCCACTTGCTCAGAGATACTTTCTTTATCATCTACTAATCCTTCAGCCTTTATTTCAAGTAATGATCCTCCTGTAAAATCAATAGCTGGTTTTAATCCAAATCTTAGAAGGAAGAATATTCCAGGAACCAAGAAGAACAAGGAAATAGTGAAAAACAGTGGTTTAAATTTCATTATGTTCATATTTTATTTCTTCAAAAATAGTCTTAAAAAGTTTCTTGTCACAACCACTCCAGTAAATAAACTGATTAGGACACCGATTAATAATGTAATTCCAAATCCTCTAACTAAACCGCTTGTATTTAAGAAATTCAAATTAAGTGGGTTGATCAATACTAAAGAAGTCATAATAGTAGCTAAGTTTGCATCCTTAATACTATCCCATGATCGTCCAAAACCTAGCTCTAAAGCATGCTCAAATTGCTTGCCTGCTCTAAGTTCTTCTTTCATTCTTTCAAAGATAAGGATATTAGCGTCAACTGCCATACCTACAGAAAGAAGTAATCCTGCCACACCAGGGAGTGTCACTGTCACACCCATTACTTTATAAACAGCAAATGTTAGAGCTGTATACACAAGCAAAGCAAAACTTGCCAAGATCCCTCTTACGCCATAATAGAGTGTCATAAAAAGCATCACTAACAAAATTCCAACTACACCCGCTCTAACACTATCCTCAACTGATTCTTGGCCAAGACTTGCACCGATTGTTCTTTGTTCTAAAACTCTAATTGGCACAGGTAATGCTCCAGCACTAAGTTGGATGTTAAGTTGCTTAGCAGACTCTACGTCAAACCCTCCAGATAGTTGTGCGATACCATTTAAAATTGGTGTTTGTATTACTGGAGTAGTAACTGGGAATCCATCTAAGAAAATAGCCAAAACTTCACCCTCATGCTCCTTTGTAATATCTGCAAAGAGTTTAGTTCCTTCACTATCAAACTCTAAAGAGATTACTGGCTCATTAGTTTGAGGATCAAATTGAACACTACTTCTCTTCAACTGCTTACCTGTTAAGCCAGTCTCTTCAAAACTACCAAAGAAAAATAAGGCTGATTGTGTAGCTTCAGGATCATTAGCTTTTTCTTGATTTTGAAGTCTAAAGTCCAACTGAGCTGTTTGACCGACAAGCTCAAGTGCCTGAGCTGAATCACTAACTCCGGCAAGTTCTACGATAATACGATACTCATCCCCATTGATAGAAGTTTGAACTACAGGCTCATTAATACCAAAAAGATCAACTCTCCTTAGGATAATTTCTTGGGCTGACTCAATTGCTAAGACTCTATCTAATTCATCAATTTCAGACATATCTGCCTGTAGTACAACTTGCATTCCACCTTGGATATCTAAACCTTTTTTTAATTGCCATTTTGGATTAATTTGCTTACCAAAAAAATTAAAGTTAATCTCAGGTTTAATAAATTCTCGTTCAATATTTGTATCTTTGTATGAGAATTTAATTGGAACACTATCTGGAATAGCAATAAATCCAGCAACTATGGTCAAAATAATAATAGCGATAAAAATTCTAATTTGTTTAAACATGTTGAAATCTTATTAATTTATTCCTGGCATCTTTCTCTCAGCAAACTCTGATCCACTACCAATGATCATCACTCTTGAGTTCATCAAAATATCCATTATAAATGGGTCTCGCCTAGTCTTCCTAAACTCAAATTCTTGTAAATCAAATACGGCATAATTAACCTCTCTGCCAATTTTTGCTTCTTCTTCTTTCACAATAGCCTCAAGTTCAGGCAATACAATATTTCCAATCACCAACAAATCAACTTCATCACGATTTGGTTTAACCCCTTTGACAAACTTACTTGAGAACATTACATACTCTATCTCACCAAGTTTTCTTCTCAGTCTCCTAATCTTTTTCCCAATTCCAGTAGTCTTTGCGACCATCTTTTGTATCTCATCAAAAAAGACATATCTCTTGTTTAAAGAATAATAAACACGGTTGCCTCTTTGTTCACTTCTGACTAATCCATAGCCAAGCATTCTATCTAATTCTCTTCTGACAGCATTTATTTCTTCTTTTGTATGCCTAGTTATCTCTCTGACATAATACATCTCATCTGTATTAGCAAAAAATAACTCAAACATCTTTACTCTAGTTTTTGAGATCATGAAATCTTTAAGTGAATTTGTCATTGTTCTGATTCTAAATTGAATACCTATTTTGTTCAAGGAGAGGTTCTTCTTGGTTAAAAATTAAAAAGACCCTACCGTCTCCAGTAGGGTCAGATTTATTTTATTTTAATAATCAACTTCAGTTATTTCATTAACAACACTGATCCAAGTAAGACCTCTTGCTAACTCAATATCATTACCTTTGGCATCTTTGAATAATAATTCACCAGTTCTGCTTTTTTTATACCATTCTGCTTCAATAGCTTGTCCATTTTTGAAGATTAAAACATCACCTGTGCCAGTCGTACCATACTGCATATGTTTCTTTTCATTAATTGGACCTTCTTCAGTAGTCAGAAGAACAACTACATTTGCTGCGATAACTCTTGCATCTGTATTCATGTCATAATGCTCTTCTCCACCTTGTGATCTTTTATAACCATTGGCTTCACTATCATATTCCCATACAACTGAATAATCATTATAACCAGACCAGAAGTCATAACTAATAGTATTTACTTCTCCTTTTTCTCCTGGTGTATTTTCAAATGTCCAACCTTCATAGCCATCTTTCCAATCTTCTGCTTCAACAACTTTTCTACCATATTTTCTTTCTGGAGACATATTTGTCCATTCTCTTTCCTCAGCTACTTCCCAAATTTTTTCTGTAGAAGTGACCATTGTATGTTCTGTTGCAATTTCTTTTCCTGGGATTCTGTTGTAGTCACGGATAAATGTTGGGTAACCAATTGAGAATTGATTCATATCGTTTTGTCCATTCCAACCATAATCACTAATTTGTCCTAAAGCATTTGTTGGTCCTGGAACATTTGCACCACCTACATGAACATATAAAGGTAAGTTAAAACCAGAAGCATAATTAACATAATATGTACGAGCTGATCTGATAGGAGCTAAGGTTAAGTCTGCTTTCTGTGCTCCACAATAAAAGAAAGCCATAAATCTTGTCACTCCGCCTTCTGCGACAGCTTCAAAAACTATATCTGAGTCAGCAAGACCTGATTGAGGCCTTGAATCTGGAGTATTTTCTATCATCACAGCCATTGGGCGTCTTTTTTCCCAAGCTTCACGTTCTGTATTTGTAAACAACTTTCCATTCAAAGGACACTCTTGGTCCAAAGGTTCACTAGGATCAATATCTAATAATAATGATAATGGAGATTCTTGTTCTTCTTCTTGTACTTGGGTAATAGTTGTCCCTGGAATAATTGGAGTTTTACTTGCAAAGCTAAACCCAACATATGAACCAATTGAAGATAATATATATAAAGCTACTACGATTAAAATACTTTTCTTTTGCATAATTTTTTTTATAACTAGATCTTTTTTTAACAAAAACGAAAAAAAAACAAAATCTTGTTTTTATTGTACATAAATAGTATACGCGATCAAAACTCCAACGACCAGAAGAGTTACTACTATTGTTTTTATTAAGTCTTTTTTGACATATGATGTGTCAAAAGTAATTGATTTTTTAACTTTTTTTGATTGTTTAGGTAATTTTATTTCACTATCCTTAACATCATTATTACTGCTTAAAGTAACATCACTCATTGAATAAGAAAGGACTTCTTCTCTTCTTTGTGCTGTTTGTTGTTTTTGTCTTTTGGTTCTTTTAACTGCCATATTTATCTTGTAATTATTCTAAAAATATCAGCTCCAGTGATTAAGACTATTAATCCTAAAAGAGCAATCATACCTCCGTAATTAGCATAGCCTTCAATCTTATTGATCATTTTCTTACCAAAGAATTTCTCTAAAATGATAAATAGTGCTCTTCCGCCATCTAAAGCAGGTATTGGTAATAAATTCATCACTGCTAAATTAATTGAAATCATTGCTGCAAAATTTAGAATAGATAATAAACCTTCTGTAAATATTCCACTGCTTGCTGCTTGATCTACGATACCAACTGGGCCAGCTACATCTTGAGGAATTGATCCCCCAGCAATTTGACTAACCATGCCAACTAGAGCTCCAAGAATCATTAATACCATAAAGAAAGCTTGTTGAATTCCAAACCAGATACTTCTTATAGGCATCTCATACCATGGGTAGAATTTGTATATAAAATCAGAAAATCCTACACCCAAAGAACCCTGGTCTGATGGTGTTTCATCATCAGTTCTTAACTTAACAATAAACTTTTTTGTTTCGCTTGGACAAGTTTCATTGTCACAAGGCAGAGTGTTGGTGACTGTAATTTCATTTCCCTTATGCTCATCAATAAATGTGACTACATCCTTAATGCTAGATACTTCTACTGTCTGATCTTCAAAACTCAAAGCTTTAATCTGAGTGTTCTCTTCCATTCCAGCCATCTGAGCGGGAGAATCAGGAGCGACTAAACCAATTCTTGCTCCTTCAATTTCTACTGGAATACCCTTTATCCCAAAAATAATAGAGAAAGCAATTATTCCAAATATAAAGTTAACAACTACTCCAGCTAAAATGACTACCATCCTTTGAAAGCGAGATTTTTTATAAAATGGAGCCAATCCATCATCATCTGCGCCATCTTTACCATCTTCTTCCTGGCCTGGGCCATCTTCTCCTATCATTTTGACAAAACCACCAAAAGGAATCCAGTTTAGAGAAAAAATAACCTTACCCCAACTAAATAACTTAAAAGCACGTGGTGGATAGCCTATCCCAAATTCTTCAACCTTAATTTTGGCCCATTTTGCAGCCAATAGATGTCCCATCTCATGGATAATTACCAGAAAAGATAAGACTAATATAAAAATAATAATTTGGAAAATAATATTCATATTGAAATTAGACAGTCATTAAGTCTGCTTCTTTTTTCTTTGCGATTTCTTCTAATTGAGTTGTATATTTCTTTAGGACAGAGTCTAATTCTTGAAGATCTGATTTAGTATCATCTTCACTGACACCATCTTCTTCTTCTAACTTTTCAATCTCTTTTTTTGCATCAATTCTGATATTACGAAGCATAACTTTTCCTGCTTCCATTTTTTGATAAAGAATTTTGACCATTTCTTTTCTTCTCTCTTCAGTCAGTGAAGGAACAACTATTCTGATAATATCTCCATCTACGACAGGGTTTACATTAAGAGATGCTGACGCAATAGCTTTTTCTAAATCCCCTAAGATTGACTTATCCCATGGTGCAACAACAACCATATTAGCATCAGGTGCTGAGACATTAGCAAGTTCTGCAACTCTCATTTTAGATCCATATACTTCTACCATTACTGGATCGAGAAGCTGTGGAGATGCTTTGCCTGTTCTTAGTGATCCAAGATCTTTTTGGATATGGTCAATTGCCTTTTCAAACTTTTGGGTTAACTGTGAAAAATTATACATAGTAGATAGATTCTATCAGATCAAGAAGAAAGTTTGAGGGTTAATTGAATCCTCAAACGATATGAATAATTATAAGTTGATCTTTTTACTAACTTTTGGAATGCGCGTTACCATATAAAAAGCACCAAACCATATAATTGCTGCTAGCCAGAATGCTCCAGGAATATAAAAACTAGTAATCAGACCTGCTAAGATTGGACCAACAATTTGTCCTAATGAAGTATATGCCTGACTTAAGCCTAAAATCCCACCTTGGTCTTCTTCTTTTGTAGCCACTGAGATCATTCCAGAAATAAAAGGTAAGTTTGGTGGAACAAACATATAAAAACCAATGATAATCAAAAATGGGATTGGGTAAACTGCAAATCCTAATAAACTTACTAAAATAAGTCCTATTAACAAAGAATATTTTAGTAAAACTCTACTTGAGAATCTCTTTAGCAAAAATTTAACACCGATACTTTGCATTAATACATTAGCAAGACCAAATGCTGTAAAAATTAACCCCACTTGAGTAGGTGTAAATTTTAAGACATCAACTGTCGTAGATTGAAAACCAATGATAAAGGCATGTCTACCAGTTGAAGCAATAAATGTAATAGCTAGTAAAGCTCCTGTTGTAGGTGCTTTTAAAGCATTCCATAATTTAGGTAAATCAATTAATTTCTCTTTTTCTAAAGAAACTTTTGTATTTGGTGACTTTGTTTCTGGCAATAAAAAGATTGCTAATATTGCTCCAATAGCAGAAACAGCTGAAGCAAACCAGAAAGGAACTGCCAAACCATATTGACTAAGTAATCCTCCAATTGCTGGACCAACTAAGAATCCAAAACCAAAAGCAGCCCCCAAAAAAGCAAACCATTTAGCTCTCTCTTTTGGTTTTTGTGTGTCTGCAATAACAGCTTGAGCTACTGAGATATTTCCACCAGTGATACCGTCAAGCATTCTGGCAAAAAACAACATCATTAAGCTAGTCGCAGAAGCAAATAAAGCTAAAGAAATTGAGGTACCAACCAAACTAAGAATTAGCAACGGTCTTCTACCATACTTATCTGACAACCTTCCAATAAGTGGAGTAGCCAAAAATTGAAAAAGTGAATATGAAGCAAATAAAAATCCAAGTCCTGCTGGATTTAAGCCAAATCTTGCAGAGTATGGATAAAGAAGTGGAATAATTGTTCCATAGCTTAAAGCATTAATAAGCATGACAAAGATTAAAACAATCATTGCCCCTGAGAAAGATTTTTTTGAACTCATATCTTGGAATTTAAGTTAGCTAATCAGAAAACTAAACTATGGAGCGGGTAAGGGGAATCGAACCCCTATCTACTGCTTGGAAGGCAGTCATACTAGCCTTTGTACTATACCCGCTAGTGATAGAGAGCAATTATAACAGATAATAATACTAGAGGAAACCAACTATTCTCATCAAAAACTAATTGATAATAAAGGTAAATATATCTAGAATGGGCTTATGACTAAAACTGAAGCACTGACTCCTCCAAAAACAATTGCCATGATTGGTTTATCCAACAAGCCAGAGAGACCAAGTTATATTGTGGCACAGTACTTAATAAACGCTGGTTTTAATATTATTCCAGTTAACCCAATGGTAGAAGAAATACTTGGAAAGAAATCATACCCAAGTCTTGAGGAAGTTCCCGATATTGAAAATATAGATGTTGTTGATGTATTCAGAAAACCAGAAGCAGTGATGGCAATAGTTGAAGAGATAATAAAACTAGGTGTTAATCCATTACTCTGGCTTCAAGAAGGAGTTGTAAATCAAGAAGCCAAAACCAAAGCTGAGGAAGCAGGACTAACTGTAATAATGGATCTTTGTATGAAAAAGGAACATGCTGCTTTAAATAACTAATCTTATTTATCAGTTTTCTTTTTAGATCTATTTCTTTTCAAAATTGCCATTTCTTTAATTGCCTCCATAACTTCTTTTGCTCTACCGATTAAGCCTCCAGATAACTCCTCCGCTAATACTTCTATTTCTGGAATACTGTCTACAGCATAAGTTCCTGTTTCAAGAAATAAAGAAGAATCATCAATCATAGGCATTACTTCTGCTTCAATTTGTTTTAACTCCACTTCTTCTTCTCTTCCTTTAGCCTTACTCTTATGACGATGATATCCAACTAGTAATAATATAGCCCCGCCTACAAAAGAACCTGTGAATATTTCTCTCCAATGATCTTTTGCAAATTGTTCTGCTGATTTTAGTTGTTCTTTAGCCATAGAAATTAAGTATACAGAGAATGACTATATGTGTAAATTTATAGGATTGTTTAAAGAAATAAAAAAGACCCCCTAAGGGGTCTCTTTTATATTGTCGGAGAAACAGGACTCGAACCTGCGGCCTCACGCTCCCAAAGCGCGCGCTCTAGCCATCTGAGCTATTCTCCGATTTGTTAATTTACTATACTGGTGCCGCAGGCGGGAATCGAACCCGCACGATATTGCTATCACGAGATTTTAAGTCTCGCGTGTCTACCAATTTCACCACCGCGGCGTGGAACATGAATTATACCATTCTTTTATTAGCTTGAGGAAGTATAATACAATAATAATATGTATAAAGTCACAAAAAGACAACGATTAATGGCATTAGGAGGTACTTTTGACCACTTTCACAAAGGTCATGAGAGTTTTATTAACTATGCCTTCAAGTATGGTTACAGGTTAATCATTGGTGTAACAGATAATAGACTCGCTCAATCTAAAGATTACCCTAAATCCATTCAGCCATATAAAGTCAGAATTAAAGCTGTCTTAAACTTCTGTAAGAAAAATAATATCACTCATGAAATAGTTACTCTTGAAGATCCTTATGGTCCTACCATAGACAGAGACAACAAGAGGATTGATTCTGTCTGTGTAACACCAGAAACTTTAATTGGTGCAGAAAAAATTAATGAGATTAGAGAAGCATATGGGATGAGAGAGCTAGCTGTCTTTGTGGCTCCTATGGAAAATACTGATCAAGGAAAACCACTGCATGCCGTTGACATCCGTAGTGGGAAAGTTAACAGAAAAGGGATAACTTATGCTAATCAAATTAGCGAAGATATAAAGATAGATAATTATCAAAGATCATTCCTCTCCAAGCCACTTGGAACAATAGTATCCAGTGCAAAGCATAAAAAAGATACGACTGTTGCTGTGGTTGGTGACTTTGCCCTAAATACATTTATTGAAAAAAATTGGACATATACAATTGGTGTTTATGACAATTTAAGTCAAAGAAAACCATTTGAAAGTGAAAATTTAAAAAATATTAATCCAGATATTGAAATAAATAATCCAGCAGGAACAATTAGCAAAGAATCTTTAGATATCTTAAATAAACTAGACTTTACTAAACATAAAAACATTTTAGTAAATGGTGAAGAGGATTTAATTACTGTCTCTTTGATCTTAACTATGCCACTCGATAGTCTTGTCTATTACGGGCAACCTGGCGAAGGAATGGTTTTACTCAAAGTTACTGAAGAATTAAAAGAAAAAATCCTTAAGTTATTACTTAAGTAACTCTGGATATTTTAATTTCAATTGTAACCAGGCAGCCATACTAGGTGAGGTATTAATCCTTCCATCAATAATCATTTGATCAATCTCATCTGGAGTAAAAAACACTACTTCAATATCCTCATTGTCATCAAAATTTTGTTCTGAATTAACTTCACCGTCAATAATATAATAATTATTTACTCTTTCTGATGCTTTAGTAGGAAAAGTAATTGTTTCTCCTATAAAATGAAAGTCTTGAGCATCAATTCCCATTTCTTCTTTTAACTCATGATGAGCTGTATCAATAAAGTTTTTGTGATTATTTTCTCTTCTACCTCCTGGAAACTCATATGTCAGCTCTTCTGCTCCTGGTTTATATTGATAACACATGCCGATAGTGCCATCTTTCATGAAAGGAATAATCAATGATACATCTGCTAAAGTTGTAACGGTAAAGTCATCAACTATCTTTTCGTCTGGCAATTCATATGTTCTCTCTTCAAGAGGAAACCACTTGCCTACTGAGACATCTTTTTTACTAATTAATTTCCATGGTTTGATTTTAGACATAGTAAGTAATATATCAAAAACAAGACTAGAACTAAACCCAAAACTCTGTTAATTTTAATTCATAGTTATGCAACCACTTGCCGCCCAACTTCGACCTACTAATCTTGACCAATTTATTGGACAAGAACACCTTGTCGGGAAAGATAAACCACTACGTAAAGTTATTGAAAGTAAACAAATTTTCTCAATGATTTTTTGGGGACCACCTGGAGTTGGTAAAACAACTTTAGCTAAAATAATTGCACGAGAGAATGGACGAGACTTCTATGAGCTTTCGGCTGTCTCAGCTGGCAAAAAAGATATTAGAGAAATTATTCAGCAAGCTGAAGCTAATCAGCATGATTTACTTTCTTCATACCAAGCCCCAATTCTATTCCTTGATGAAATCCATAGGTTTAACAAAGCACAGCAAGACTACCTTCTCCCCTTTGTAGAAACTGGAACTTTAATTCTAATCGGAGCCAGTACAGAAAACCCTAGCTTTGAAGTTATCTCTGCGCTACTTTCTCGTACCAGAGTATTTGTCTTAAAGAAACTTACTGAAGAAAATCTAGAGGAAATTATCAAGAGAACAAAACAAAAAATAAAAAAAGAAGCCAAAGAATGGTTAATTAGATATGCTGGTGGGGACGCTAGAAAGCTCCTCACTATTATTGACAACACTGTTCTTCTTTATGGTGACCTCAAATTAGAATCTCTTAAAAATACCCTTCAATCACAACACCTTAGTTATGACAAGAAAGGTGAGGAACACTATGACACTATCAGTGCTTTTATCAAATCAATGCGAGCTAGTAATGTAGACGGTGCTTTGTATTACTTAGCCAGAATGGTGCATGGTGGTGAAGATCCAAAATTTATTGCCAGAAGAATGGTTATCTTTGCATCAGAGGATATCGGCTTAGCAGTGCCAACTGCTTTAGTGGTCGCTAATGCTGTTTTTGAGGCTGTCACCAAAGTTGGCTATCCAGAAGCACAAATTAATTTAGCTCATGGTGTTGCCTACTTAGCCAATTGTAAAAAGGATCGGAGTGCTCATGATGCTTATTTTATGGCACTTCGTGATGTAGAAAGTCTAGGTAATCTACCTATTCCCCTAGAACTTCGTAATGCTCCAACTAAGTTAATGAAAGAACTTAACTATGGGAAGGGATATGAGATGTATCCTGATAAAGAAAAAAGTTTACTACCAGAGAAGTTAAATACAAGAAAATACTTAAAATAATTATTTTGAAATAGATATGTAAGACAAGAGAGTTATAACTCTCTTGTGAATTCAGAAATAACTCTCAAAAAATACTTTGGTTATGACTCTTTTAGATCAAATCAAAAAGATATTGTCACCTCAGTTATAGAAGGTAAAGACACCTTAGTAATTATGCCTACTGGTGGTGGCAAGTCTCTTTGCTACCAAGTGCCTGGTCTTATTTTACCTGGTGTTACCATTGTCATCTCTCCCTTAATTTCTCTCATGCAAGACCAAGTCGAAGCACTTCAAAAAAGAAATATTAAGGCTACATATATTAATTCATCACTAACAAAAGAAGACTTAAATAATAGATTAAATAATTTAAGTCAATATAAATTTATTTATATTGCTCCAGAAAGATTACAAACAAAAAACTGGCTAGATTCCTCAAAAGATTTAATTATTAGTCTTATCGCCATAGACGAAGCACATTGCATCAGTCAGTGGGGACATGATTTTAGACCACCTTACTTACAAATTAGTTTATATGTAAAACTAATTGAAGAAAGGTGTACTCGCCCTATTGTTGTTGCCCTAACTGCAACAGCTACTCCTGAAACTAAAGAAGAAATCATTACTTCACTACAATTAAAACAACCCAATATATTCTTAGGCTCATTCACTAGAAAAAACCTTAACTTAATAATTAAACACTACCCCTCATATTTTGAAAAAGAATTAGCATTATTTAAGATATTAAATCAGCATCTAGGACAAAGTGGAATTATTTATACCCAAACCAGAAAACAAAGTAATTATTTATCTCAAATCATTAATTTCTATTATCCTAAACAAAACTGCCATAGTTATCATGCTGGATTAGATTCAGAAAATAGAGCTAATATCCAAACTAAATTTGTCAGTGATGAAATTAACTTAATTACTGCTACCAATGCATTTGGAATGGGAGTTGATAAGGCAAACGTTAGGTTTGTTATTCATTTTGGCACACCGGGGAGTATTGAAAACTATTATCAAGAAGTTGGCAGAGCTGGAAGAGATAATAAGACTTCTTGGTGTTATCTCCTCTATCACAAAGATGATTTAAAAATTAACCAACAACTATTACAACAAACGTCTAATGACACACAACAAAAAGTTAAATTATTAAAGTTAGAAAAGATGATGGGATTGATACATGATAAGCAATGCCTAACACAAACTTTAAATTCATATTTTACAGATGAAAAAAAAACTAATCAGAAAAAAACAATTAATAACTGTCAATGTAATATTTGTGTTCCATTTGAAATTACTTTTACAAAAATACAAATTGAAAAAATAAAAAAGTTAATTATACAAAGAAGTAAAATTAGTAAAGAAAAAAAACTAAATCAAAATCAAATTATGACCGATCAAGTCATCGCATACATATCTTTACTAACTCCAAAAACAAAAAATGACCTACTCAAAGTTCCTGGAATAGGTCAAGGGTGGGTAGATGAGTGGTCAGATGTTATAATCCCCTCTATATGACAATCCAAAACCTCGTAGATCAATACAAAGAAGTTAGTGACTTTCTCAATAATAAGTGGCCTCTCAAAGACCATGACCAAAGAGTTTTTGCCCGTACAATGAAAATTGTAGAAGAACTTGGTGAACTTTCTGATGAAATTTTAACTAGCATGAATCTACAAAGGGATACAAAAATTGCTAAATTCTCAAAACAAAATGTAGAAGATGAATATGCAGATGTACTTGGTTCCCTAATTCTTCTAGGAATTGAAATGGATATGGATATTGAAAAAATTATCCAAAGAAAAATTGATTACACTCGCGACAGATTTGATATGGAAGACTTAACTCAAAAATAATCTGAGTTCTTGTCTATTTCAATTAAACTATAAATCTAAGTATTGATATAAGTCTCCATCGGTAAAACCTTTTTTTCTGTAATACTCTTTTGTACCAATGGCACTAATAACGTTAAGTTTTTTATACCCAGCCTCTTTTGAGAATTGTTTTGCTTTCTCTATTAACTTTGTTCCCAACCCTAAGTGTTGAACTTTACCACCTGATTGTTCTCCGATATTGACTACTCCACCATAAACATGAATTTCTCTTATCATAGCTGAACCCTTTAGTTCATCAATAAACTGTTCTTCTGATGGTAAACTAAGTCTAAGAAAAGCCAGGATCTTTTCTTTTCCATGCCTCTTTACAATATATTGAATAAACTTTTCATCACTAACACTAGTTTTATAATCTGTTATTTTAAGCTCCACTTCTTCCTCCTTAAAAGTCTCCCCTCTAATTTCTCTAGCTCTAATATCAATAGATTCTTCCCCAATCTTTTTTAATTTATCTTCAGCAATTTGTCTGAAGTTTGTCAGCTTATTCCCTACTACAATATCTGTTGATGGAATATCTCTAATTACTCTAGTCAAACGACAATATTCTGGAGTAGCTTTAATTGAAGAACTTAGGACATCAAGTAACTCATCATATGAATATGGTTTCCATAGACCCTTATTGTAGTACTGCATTAACTCTGCACTAGCAATCAAGCTACAAGGGTATAGTTTTAGTTCATCTGGTTTAAAATCTGGATCACTAAATAATTTCTTAAAATCTTCTATATCATTTTCTGGAGTTGAACCATAAAGGTTGGCCATCATGTGAGCATGTATCTTAAATCCTGCTAATCTTAGTAACTTAAATGCTCTTCTTGTAGCAGCCACGTTATGACCTCTTTTGTTCTTCTTTAAAACATCATCACTTAGACTTTGTACACCTATTTGTGTTTTTGTACAGCCAAGTCTTCTCACTCTAATCACTTCTTTTTCACTAATATGATCAGGTCTTGTCTCGATAACTAAACCTACAGATCTAGCGCTGGCTGTTTCATTAATAACCTGCTCACATTCTAATTCTTCCCAAGTTGCTGTTTGAACTTTATCTAAACCTAATTCTTTTTCTGGTTCTAAATAATTATCATCAATGACTTGATTATAATTTTGATCATCTTCGCCCTTAATTTGTCTGCTTTCTAACTTCTTTTGGTTAGCAATTGGATCAGAAGAAAGTGTTAGCCTGTCTGATAAAGAATTATATGTAGAGAGGATTTGGCCTCTTCCATCTTTATTTCCAAACTCATTGAGAGCTCTAAAACATTCTTTGATAAACCAAATTTGATAATTCTCTGGATAATATGACCAAGTTCCACCTAAGATAATTAACTCTACTTTTTCTACTTTATGACCAATGTTTTTTAAAGCTTGAAGACGATTGTAGACTTGGAGGTAAGGATCAAACCAATTTCGCTCTGCTCTTTGAGCACCTGGCTCGTCACTTAGATAACTCTTGGGCATTCTAATATCAGAAGGACAAAAAATACATTTACCTGGGCAAGGGAATGGCTTGGTAAGAACTGTGACAGGAGTAACACCAGAACCTGTTCTAACTGGCTTCATCTTAATCTTATTTAAAAATTTCTCATCGTATTCTGGGATATCATTTGTTCCAACCAACTGTTTATATGAAAAAATAAGCTCATCCTTAGAATATAAGCGGCCATCTTCTTTTGTGAATTTTTTAATTACTTTAGAGTAACTTTTCTTATCCCAATCTTTTTGAGACAGCATAAGTTTGATCAGTTTGATCATCTGATCTTGATGTTTAGCTAGATTGAAGCCTTTTAATTTCATGAAGATCTATTTTACCAGATTATGGGATATTTTAACATCCTATGATCAAAGGATTTAAGTTTGTTTTATAGGTGTTTTTTTGCTTATAGTGATATAATGTATGTTGCTCGAATCTTATTCAAATACCGAAAGGTAGGAAGCAGAATGGTAATTGGCCTTGAATGGCTTGTCACTGAGCAGTTCTTTATAGCGTGTAGATGGGATCTCCGAGATGAGATTCTTCGTCTTGAGCCTTGGGATATTCTCCCAGACTCGCCAAAATTTTATTTTGCGGGGGGACCTCTCAAAGTTCCATCTCATCCTTCGAGAGGATTCATTGAAGTCTCTATAACTTCAGAGACTGAGGTCGGAATTGACCTGAGAATGCTGAACTCTTATAGGGACTGGGAATATAGTGTTGATGGCTCTGAGCCTCAACCTATCCCTGTCGAAGATGATATTCTCTATGTCGGGATTGAACCCGGTCAGGTAGGGTTCTTCCTTCGTAAAAATAAGAAGGCACATACTACCTTCAAGTTCTTCGTAGAAGAACCACCAGAAACTGAGTAACACATAGCCAATTCGGGCAACAAACAAACTCCGCCACCATAAACATCGGTGGCGGTTGTCATATTACAACCTATTTAAGAGTAGAAATTGCTTCTTGGATAGTCTTCAATTTAAAGTCTAACTGGCTTATTAACTTGGATGAATCTAGTGCTGTATTACGTTGATATGGTCTAGAGATTGTTTTTAAATAATCTTCCAGTTTTCCTTCTTTAACTTCTCCACCTAAATCTAAGGTTTGGTTAATCATTGTAGCAAAGTCAAAATCAGACCACATTTCTCCACTTGTAGCATTGTATAAACCACTAGCTTTGGTTCTAATTACCCAATCAATAACCTTTGCAAAATCATCAATAAAGGTAGGACCAAAGTAATGATCAGTAAATTGAGGGTAAAGATTGTTATTTTTTATACCCTCAATAATTCTATGAACGACATCAACTTTAGGAAAAATATCTGAACGGAAAGGCTGATCAATTCTAAGTATTGTCCAATCAATATCTGACTTCCTCACTTCTTGCTCAGCATCTGCTTTTGTTTGTCCATACCACTCGATAGGACATAGCTCGTCCTCTTCTTTATACATCTCATCATTCTCTCCATCAAAAACATAAGCCGTAGAGATATGGATCAAATGTTTATCAAATTCTTGACATGCCTTAATAATATTTTTTGTTCCTTCTACATTGACTTGATAAGCAATGCCATCATAATCTCCAGATTGTTCCCAGGCAGCTGTAACATTTGTAAAGGCAGCTAAGTGTAAAACAAACTTTGCTGATGAATTTTTAAATACTTCTCTGACTTGTTCTAAATTTGTGATATCTACTGGATGATTTTTATCTGAGATATCCATTCGATCGAAAGAGTAACTTTCTGCAAAATCTGATGCGAATTTTGAACCAACTAAACCATTAAGGCCAGTAGCTATGAGGGATTGTTTATTCATTTTATTTTTTATAGTTCTGCTCAAAAAAGTCTTTACTCTCTTCTTTAAGAGGTCTCCACCAATCTTGATTATCTTTATACCACTCTATAGTTTTTTCTAAACCTTCTTCTAAAACAACACTTGGTTCCCAACCCAACTCTTTATTTAGCCTACTCCAATCTACTGCATATCTTCTATCATGACCTTTACGATCAGTGACATATTCAATCATATCTTCTGATTTACCCATTAGATTTAAAATTAATTTAACAACATCTAAATTAGAAATATCTTCTGTTAATCCACCAACCAGATATGTTTCTCCTTTTTTACCATCAGTCAAAACTCTATCAATGGCACTACAATGATCTTGAACATACAACCAATCTCTAACGTTAAGTCCATCACCATAGACAGGCACTTTAAGTCCATCCATTAGATTTGTAATGGCTAATGGAAAAAGTTTTTCTGGATGATGATACCCTCCATAATTATTAGAACAATTAGTCATTGTAAAAGGTAAACCATAAGTCTCACCATAAGCTCTCACTAAGTGATCTGAGCCTGCTTTTGCAGCAGAATAAGGGCTTCTTGGATCATAGGGAGTATTCTCATCAAACTTCTTGCTTGAACCTAACTCTAAAGAACCAAACACTTCATCTGTAGAAATGTGATGAAAATGCTTTATATTATTTTTCAAGGCACTATCGAGTAGAACCTGAGTGCCCATCACGTTAGTCTGAAGAAAAACATCTGGATTAAGAATAGAACGATCGACATGAGTCTCTGCAGCAAAATGAACAACGACATCGATGTCATCCATAATTTTATTTACTAATTCTCGATCAGTGATATTACCTTCAACAAAAACATAATTTGGGTTACTCTCAATATCAGCTAATGAAGATAAATTCCCAGCATAAGTCAAAGCATCAAGGTTAATTATCTTATCTTCAGGATAATTATTTAACCAATAATGAATAAAATTTGAGCCAATAAATCCAGCTCCACCTGTGACTAATAAAGTTCTTTGTGACATAGATTTTCTTTCTTAATTATCAATTTATTCTTCTTGGTTCTCATCATAAGATAAATCAATGAGGCGTTGAGTTTCATCTACACCAAGTTGTTGTCTTACTCTAACGTATTTATCTTCTAACCTCAAGTATTTTTTATTTTCTGCTAAATACTTTGCTTGATAATAGCCTGCAGCCAAAGCTAAGGCTACTATAATTAAGACCAAACCTCTAGTTAAATTTTTTTCAGATAAATATTTTTTCACTATTAGTCCTTTAAAACTGTTTGTACATAAGCGCTGAAT
Organism: Minisyncoccota bacterium; assembly: GCA_029881675.1. Lineage (GTDB taxonomy): Bacteria > Patescibacteriota > Microgenomatia > UBA1400 > PJMF01 > JAHDXH01. The sequence goes on from JAOUMD010000020.1 coordinate 22,617, forward strand.
TCTGCCGCGTCTCTAATCGCATAAACCCACTCTCCTCTGTATTGCCACTCTGGAGGATGCCAAATCACACCATACTCATTCTCAGGATAGATTGAAAGAGAATTACCGACAAATGATAAATTATCTCTCATAGGATAAAGTTTCTTGCTAAGTGAGACTATCTCTTCAATTGAAATGACTTGTGCAAAATTTTCTTCATAAAAAGTATATAGCTTTCCTAATAATGCGAAGTTTGTAAGAGTATCTTTTTGCTTTAATTTACCAATCAAAGCTTCAATCAGCAACTGTTGTCTTGAGCCTCTCGCTATATCGGTGCCTTCATCATCACCACTCTTTCTAGAACGAACATATTCCAATGATGTTTCACCGTTCATTATTTGTTTACCTTGTTTAAATTCAATAGTTTTATAAAGTAATTTTGGATCACGTACAACTGTCACATCAACATCTGTTCTTGGAAATTCTTCATCAATAAATGCTACAGGCACATCAACTTCAATACCACCTAATAGGTCAATTAGCTGACTAACTTGCTCAAATGAAAGAACCAAGGTGTGATGAATATCAATACCAGTCATTTCTGAAATTACTTCTGTAGGAAATTGTTGAGGATTTTCAGGATACCTCTCCTGACCATAAAAATATAAAGCATTTATTCTAGTCTGATAGCCATCGTGCCAAAGATCACGGGGAAAAGATAAAGTCTGAATTTGAGCTGT
>JAOUMD010000035.1 GCA_029881675.1 Minisyncoccota bacterium
TTAGCCTTTTCTTATTTTTAATAAATATTTTATCAAAGTTCTTACCCAGAATGGGTAACTGCTTTGATAATGTTTGTCGTAGTATTGTAACATTGTATCGTAAAAATATCCTTTCGTTTTGGATGCAGTAGCCTTTGATTTACTAGCTATCCCTGACTTATTTTTATGATGAATGATTGATACATAGGGATAATAAACTATTTTATAGCCTTCATCTCTAAATCTTTTGCACCAGTCTAAGTCTTCTGCGTACATGAAGAATCTTTCGTCTAGTAGGCCAACTTTTTTAAGCAGCTTTGATCTAAAAATCATGGCGGCACCACTACAAGCATCAATCTCGTGGGCAGTCGATAAGTCTTGATAGTACTGATGATATTGGCTAAATAATTTACTCTTTGGAAAAAGGTTCTCAAGTCCTATCATATAGGTAAAACTCGCCCATAAGGTAGGCTCTCCCCTATGACATCCTGGATCAATTGCCCCAGTAGGAAATTCTAATCTAGGAGTAACCATAGCCACATCTTTGGTTTCTTTTTTTTCAAGGAGGTCAATCAAAATATCTAAGTTAGAGTTTGCTGTAAACTCCATATCATTATTAAGTAACATTCCATATTTAGCATCTATTTTTTCTAAAGCAATGTTATTCCCTCCAGCAAATCCTAAGTTAGTCTTAAGTTCTATTAGATTAACCCATTTAAAAGATCGCTTGATCATTGTCATACTGTCATCACTACTAGCATTATCTACCACCGTAACTTTGATCTGGTATTTACTTTTATCTAAGTAATTTTCTTTAAGAGTAGTTAGGGTTTTTTTAAGCCAGAATTGAGAATTATAGTTGAGTAAAACTATATTTAAATCAAACTTGTCTTTTTTTTCTTTTGTCATACTTTTTTCTTACCGATTTCTTTATAGATGTTATCTAACTTTACAGAAATTTGCTGCCAGTCATAATTTTCTTTAACAAATTTAAAACCATTCTTGGCTAGTTTGTTTTGTAGATCTTTATCTTGTAGTAATTTTACGGCTAGTTTTGCCATTCCTTCTCCACTGTTGCTGGTTAGAACATGTTCATTATTTTTTACACCAAGTCCTTCTACGGCTATATCAGTAGCAATAATTGGAGTGTGTGAAGCCATCGCTTCTAGAATTTTATATCTAGTTCCTTTGCCACTAAAGACAGGAGCCATCAAAATATGAGCTCCATTAAAGGCATCTCTAATATCTGGGATACCACCAGTGACTGTAATACTAGGATCTTTTTTTTGATAATCAAAAACTTCAGGTGTCGGTGCATTTCCGACAATCCATAACTTTGTATTTGACATCTTGGCTTTTACAGAAGGCCAGACTTCATCAACTAAGAATTTGACCGCTTCAACGTTTGGAAGCCAGTTAAATGTCCCGACTGAAAGTAGGGTTGGATCTTGAGGTAAGCTTTTTTTCTTTTCTTCAAACCAGCTAGTATCTACCCCATTAGAGACAACATCAATTTTTTCTTTCTGACCAATCTGCTTGGCAATGAAGTTTTTATCATCTTCACTCATCACAATGAGTTTGTCACAACTATTCCAATAGTGTTTCTCCCATTTGATGATTTTTTTGATATCTAAGTTAAGGAGTTGTTTAAGAATAGGAATATGAATTTTATCTGCAAAGCTTTCATATCCAAGGTATTCAATAGTTTGTTCTACCAGAATAGTTGGGATATTAGTCTCAGGAATATGAGGCATCATATAAAATGTCTCAGCATGAATTAGATCATACTTTTCATTAGCTAACTCTTTTTCTACTGCACTAATAGTTTCTTTGACATGGTTTCTAATAACAAGGAAAGGAAATGAAGAGATAGCAGTTTGAAAAATATTGTTTAATGTAAATGGTTTTTTTGATCTTTTAAACACCTTTACTTTAGTGCAGTATTTTTCTAACTCCTCAATATATTGTTTTTCACTATCTTCTTTAATTAGGGCAAATAGAGTTACCTCATGTTTATTAGCAAGCTTTTTTAATAGGTTGTATGTCCTTATCTGACCACCAGAAAGAAGTGGATATGGTAGATAGGGGGTTAACATTAAAATCTTCATCGGTTAATTTTCTTACTTTTCTTCTACTCTTTCTTCTAATTTAATGATAATAAATTTATCACTTTTTATCACTGGGGTATATTTTTCTTCAACGGCTCTGGCTTCATCATCATAAGAACTAGAAACATAATAAGTAGCACCCTTTGCAACTTTACTTTCAATATCAAAGCCAATTGGCCAGCCTCTTCTATTTGTTTGATAAAGAAAGACTGTGTCTCCAAAAGCTGGGGCAATAATCTTTGCATCTGGTGGTGTAATGGTATCAATGATCATTCCAGCTTCTATATATTCCCAATGATTAACGTTGAAATAGCCTTTGACATTATTCCATGCAGTTTTAAGCATTAGAGAAAAGATAATAAATGTGATGAGATATGCAGCTTTTTTATTTAATATTTTAGAGAGATGTGGAATCATCAGGGCAACACCCCTACCTACTAAGATAGAGACGATTGGTAAAGCTAAGACTTGATAGTAGTCATGTCTCACATTTCCTGTGGCAATTACAATCATGTAGATTAAAATTCCAACAATCCAACTTCCATAAATTAATATTTCTGGGAGAGTTTCTTTGATCCACTTTTTCTTTGTCTTTGAATTAAAGCCTAATCCATGAAGATTTGAAATAATAAATAACCAACCCCACCAGCCCAAAATTAGCCTAGTTAGTCTTTCATAAAACAACCATCTAAACCAAGCTGGTCTAAGTCTTATTCCATTGCTATTGAACAACCAGTCACTTGCAGGAATACCACTGGGAAATTGTTTAATCCATTCTCTCCAATAATAAAAAGGAACAAAGGCTGCCCCTGCAAAGATAATTAACTCAACATGTTTAAAGATATTTTTCTTATATCTTAATAATGCCAAAACTAAGTAAATTGGACCAAGAAATGCTACAAATGGTTTAAGTAATAGAGCTAACATTAAAAATATAAGTGAGATCAGGTATGAGCCTAATTGTTTAAGTTTATTTTTATTTTGTAGATATATCTGAAAAAACAAAAGTGATCCAGTTGAGAAAAATAGCATCGCAGGCTCTGGTAATACAGCTCTGCCATAAAAAACTGAAAATGGTAACAATGCAAAAACCAGTGAAGAATAAAAGGCAACATCTTTACCAGATATGCTTTTTACTAAATAGAAAAGAGATATAGCTGCTCCAATTGAAAACCAGACAGAAACCATCCGGCTAGTAACATCAAGGTTTAGGTTGGGCATAAACCTAATTAGAGCTGCTATCCCGGCATTAATAAATGGAAATTCAACCATCCTCCAACCTTCTAAGTTGTCTTGGCCTGATTGCAAGTCAGAAATATCTTGGTAATGTGGTCTAAGAATATCTACGCCATGTTTTACGTACTCTCTAGTCACGGAGGCCGTGTCACTTTGTCTCCAACTATGCCAATCTGCGATTGGATTATTAATCCTATACATTCTGGTAAAGAAAGTTAAAAGAATAATAATGATCAATAAAATTTTAGTATTTATTTTCTTCATTTAGTTTTTGTCCGTATTACTTTCTTTCTTCTTTTTGGAGTAGATGAATTTTTAAATGTTGTTGGCTTTTTTAGATTAGAAACTCTTTTTTTTGCTTGAGATTTTTTTATAGCAAAATCTTTAGTTATTTTAGTTTGTCTTTCTACAATATTATAGTAAGCAATAAAGACTCCTGTTAATGCCCAGAATGTAAAGGCAACTTTTGAAGCTGCATAGACATCAATGTAGGTGGCATTTAAGAGTAGGCCCAAACTTCCAGAAAAGTATCCAATGGAGAAAATGAGGAGTAGTTCATCTTTATGATCTCTTATCGCTTTAAACGCTAGGCTCATAGCAAATAGAATTGAACCGTAGAATGTGATTATACCTAAGGCTCCTGTCTCACCTAGTGTCCTAAGGAAGTTGTTATCTACTCCATCTGCTTCGGTAAAGAGATATAGAGTATTTTTGTTTAAAGTTGCATAACCACTTCCTACCAAAGGGTTACGATAAAAACCCTGTAAGGCTTGAGGCCAAAGAGTGTCTAATCTGATCGCTAGAGACAATCCATATTTGAGAGCATTCTCAGAATAAGTTCTTTCTTTTTCAACAGTAATAAAGATAGTTTCTCCCGTAGCAGAAATAGTTGCTACTTGGACAAGGTCAGGAACATTAACATAGACATCAGTCGGTCGTTCTTTCTCTCCTGGTTTGGCTGTGACAGGTCTAGTGTCTGAACTGACAATAATTTGAACAGCCTCATCGGTAGAAATTCCGTTTTCAGGTTTATGAGCCTGAGGAACTATTCCAGAGAAAACTTTACCAAATGTATTATCAACTATGTTTTTTCTGGTAGTGTCTATCTGTTCATATGTTGCTGCTATTTGTGGATAGGACTCAACAACCTGAAGAAGTCTTTCGGCCATTGAACCTCCAAAATACATCATGGTAATAATGACTGAGATTCCAACAAATAAATATCTAGTGATAAAGTAAATCAATTTACTAAACAGTTTTTCTTTTTGTAAAGATAAAAATATTACCACTAAAGTTATTGCGACAATATAAGCTGCGAATGATGATCTTGAGGCACTTTCAATTAAAAGCCACAAACCACTTAAATGTGCTAAATGTGAGATTGCTTTGAGAACTTTATTTTTTGCTTTGAAAGCTACGGTAAGTAATAAAGGTAAGATAATCACAAGCCATGCTGCCAGGTCATAATGACCAGCGAATGTAGATTGGACCCTGGCATGTTCTGTTAAATATAAAGTTATCCCCTTACTAAATTCTCTATTCATCGTTGAATAGACAGGCCAGTAGTAATAGCGTTGTCCAAATCCATATATGGCAACGGCAAAGATGGTAAAAAATAGTACCGTAAATATTTTTTTAACATCATTTTTTGACTTGATTGCAGAAAAGAGAATAAAAAATAGTGAGAAGTATTCTAGGTATCTAAAATAATGAAGGAGCGTTTTACCGATATGAATATTTTCTAAAGGAACTGTTTTTGTAATAAAGATCGCTGAGATAACCGATAAAAAACCAACCAGTCCATAACTAAAAACCCACTTAAAAAATGTAGAATTTACTTTAGTCTTTTTTCTCAGTACTTGAACAAACCAGATAATAACAGTAATTAAAATGAAAATATCTTCTAGTCTTACTCTTACGATATATTCTTCAATTGGACTAAAAAGTGGAATCTTTGGGAATAAGGGAATAAAAGCTAATAAGAAACCACCTAGTATTAAGAGGATATTTTTATCGTAGTAGTTTATTAATGATTTTATTTTTTTATCCATAATCAGATAACTTTGAGAGCCTCTAGATAGACTTTCCCTTTAGGATCTCTTAGTATCATACCAAATAGAAAAATTCTAAGGATGATTCCAAATCTTAGTATTAATTTTAAAATAGGCATTTGCCAGGAAGGTTTATGCTTTTTCCAGATGTATATATAGCCTTTGAGTTCTCCTAGTAATGCATTTTTACTGCTAGAACTGGCCGAACCCAAATGAACAATCAGTGAGGAAGTAATAATTCCAATTTTAGCTCCATGCTTTTTTGCTCTGATGCAAAATTCAATATCCTCTCCATACATGAATATTTTTTCATCCAAGGGGCCAATCTTATCCCACAAATTGTGAGAAATAAGCATCGCAGTCCCTCCAACCCAGCCTACCTCTTTGGCCTGTATATTGTTTGTCTGATGAATCTTATTTGTATTTGTGTGATTTAGACCAGTATTTTGTGTTGAAGGAAAAAACCTACCTATAACTGGTAGGTCATCTAAGAAAAACATATGATTAAATAACGTTATTAAACTAGGAAGATTTCCACCTTGTGGTTGAGTTGAATGATCTTGATTTAATAATTTTGCAGCTGCAATATCAAATTTGTATTTCTGTGCTCCAGTAACTAGCTTTTCTAGTGCTTTCCTTTGCACGATTGTGTCTGAATTTAGTAAAAGTAGGTAATCTCCACTAGCGATCTGAGCTGCCTGATTATTCGCTCCGGAAAATCCTATATTATCTTTATTTTCTATTAATTTAAAATGTATGAATTTTTTTTGAAAAGATTTTATTTTTTTAACGCTATCGTCACTACTATTGTTATCTACAACAAACACTTCTGTTCTATTTAATAGCTCTGATTTTTCTAAGGATGATTTGACTGAAATTAATGTTTGAGCTGTTAAATCAGCCGTGTTGTAAGAAACGATAATGATAGATAGCAGCGCGTCATTTAGTTTAGTCATTTAGTTTATTGAAACAAGCGAGCACGACCAAGCTTGTAGTTTAATTTCTCAACTTTTCTTTTACCAATCGGTTTAGCTGGAGTCCCACCAACAATTTCTTTTTCTGAGACATCTTTGGTAACTATTGAACCAGCTGCAATAATTGCACCTTTGCCAATCGTTACACCAGGAAGAATAATACTCCTTGGCCCGATAAAAACATAATCATTAATAACAACCTTTTCTTCAATGGCATGGAAGTCCTCACTGTGAACATCATGCTGGCTTGTCCAAATCATAACTTCACTAGCAATGTCTACGTGATTACCTATTTTTAAACCTCCATTTGAATTTGGAAGCTGTTTTCTACCATCAAGAGTAAATCTTTCTCCGATGATAGTATCTTCCCCAATTTCAATATGACGAGGATCATAGATACGGCCCATCATGTGTAATACTGAACCAGAACCAATTTTCATTCCAAAAAGTCTATAGTAAAAACGGCGACAGTGATGCGATGGCATTCTGCCTACTCCCCACCATAAAAAACCTGTAATAAATTCTAAATACCAGGCAGTTAGTCTGCCGATGATACGTTGAGTAAGAGTACGATTAGACATATTAGTCTCCATTATACTCGAATCCGAGGTGACTGTAAGCAGTTTGTGAAATTACTCTGCCTTTTGGGGTTTTTTTGATAAAACCAAGTTGTAATAAATATGGCTCAATGACTTCTTCAATGGTAATGGGATCTTCATTAAGGGTTGCAGCAATAGTGCTAAGTCCAACTGGACCACCTTGGTGTCGATTGATAATCATTTCTAAGAATGTCCTGTCAGAGTGGGTTAATCCTAGTACATCAATATTTTGCAAATCAAGGGCTTGATGGACTACATTAAGGTCAATGATATTATTATGTTTAATTTGCGCATAATCTCTAACTCTTTTGAGTAGTTTAAGTGCAATTCTAGGGGTACCACGAGCTCTTCTGGATATTTCTAAAGCACTTTGATCATCTACTGATATATTTAAAGTTTTTCCTGCTTGGACAAGGATATCAACCAAGTCTTCTGGGTCATAATATTGCATTCTGTGAGTTACTCCAAATCTGTCTCTAAAAGGTCTAGATAATAGTCCAAACCTAGTTGTAGCACCGACCAAAGTAAAATGTGGTAAATCTAGTCTAACAGTTCTGGCAGAAGGGCCTTTCCCAATCACAATATCAAGTGCAAAGTCTTCCATAGCTGAATAAAGCATTTCTTCAATTGGGCGAGATAAGCGATGTATTTCATCAATAAATAGGACATCTTGATCTTCAAGATTAGTTAGAATGGCAGCTAAGTCGCCAGTCTTTGCCATAGCAGTTCCATGAGTCATCTTAATATTACTATCCATTGCTTTTGCAACTAGATGTGACAAAGTGGTCTTTCCAAGACCTGGTGGGCCATAGAGAAGAATATGATCTACTGATTCTGCTCTTTCTTTGGCAGCTTCAATAGCAATTAATAAAGATTTTTTAACTTGGTCCTGTCCTTTAAATCCTTTCCACTCACTGACCCGAAGAGAATTGAGCAGAATTTCATCTTCTGGGGTTGGATTATTTAAATTGGAAGTAGTGTCTGAGTGTGTCATCTAGTCCCTAGTCTAATGTATTTTGTTAATATTTACATTTGGAGTTTTTTTTGTCATATAATATGATCATGACAAAAAAATCTTCTAAAACCAAAAAAGTAACTAAAAGAGAGGATTATATTTCTTGGGATCAATACTTCATGGGTATTGCATTACTCTCTTCACAAAGGAGTAAAGATCCTAGTACTCAAGTTGGGGCCTGTTTGGTAAATCCTGAAAATAAAATTGTAGGAATTGGTTACAATGGTTTTCCAAAAGGTTGTAGTGATGATCAATTCCCTTGGGAAAGAGAAGGAGAATATAGTAAAACAAAGTATGCCTATATGTGTCATGCTGAGCTTAATGCAATTTTAAATAGTCCTAGCATGGAGTTAAAAGGTTGTGTTGCTTATGTTAGTTTGTTCCCATGTAATGAATGTGCTAAAGCAATTGTTCAGAGTGGTGTCACTGAAGTTATTTATCTTTCAGATAAGTATGCCAAAGATGAAATATTTATTGCCTCAAGAAGAATCCTGACTGCTGCTGGGGTAAAATTGAGACATTATCTACCAAAAATTAAAAATATTAAACTAAATTTTATTGTTGAGCAATAAATAATAGATTAAATAAAGGTTTATTTTGAAGAGAGTTTCTTCATGGCTAATTTAATAGCTACTTTTGTTTCTAATTCTTCAATATCAAGCCCACCTAAAGTTTCACCAATTAATTGTTCATCAAAGCCAAAGCTAGATAGAGCATCATAAATTTCTTGGTAATGAGGTGACTTTGGACCAAGGTCTAGTGATTTTAATTCGCCCAGCTTACCTCTAAGTTCAATAATTATTTTTTGTGCTAGTTTCTTTCCTACTCTTGGGACTGCACTAAAGAAAGATACCTGTGCATTCTGGACTGCTTCAATTAACTGATGAGGACCGGCAGCAACTAAATTAAGGGCTATGCTTGGCCCGACTCCAGAAACACCTAAAACTAGCTCAAACATATCTTTTTCTTTATCGGATTCAAATCCATATAATTCTAATTTTTCTTCTTTAACATGAGTGTAAATATATAACTCAGTTTCTTTAGTATTCTCATTATTTTGTAGGCCAAAACTATTTAAAAGTTGTGGAGTAACTTTGACTCCATAACCAACTCCATTCACATCAATGATTAAAATTTGTCCAGAAATAAAGGGAATGCCTTTGAGGTATGCGATCATATTTAATCATTCTAGCATCATTTATATTTAGTCATTAGGCAAATGCTCTAATTTTCCTGCTTGCAAAATGTGTAACTGCAACAGCTAAAGCATCAATCGCATCATCAACTACTTTATCTTTATTTGTTAATCCAAGTTGCATTAAGGTCATTTTTTCTACAGATTTTTTATCTGCTTTTCCATAACCTGTGACTGATTGTTTTATAGTGACAGGATCATACTCAAAGATTCTCATTTTATTTTCAAGTGCTAGTGTAATAACTACTCCACGTGATTCACTGACTCTCAAAGCTGTTTTTGTATTTTTAGAGAAATATAGATTTTCAATAGCTAGTTCATTAGGACTGTTATCTTTAATTACTTTATTTAATTCTGTGATGATTTGCTCATACCTAATAAAAATATCAGCTTTTTTGTTTGTTTGAATACAACCATATGAAATTACTTGAAGTTTGGAACCATTAATTTTAGTAATAGCCCATCCTAATCTGTCATAACCAGGATCAATTCCTAGAATAGTAATAGTGTCAGGATTTTTCATGAGCAACCTTTTCTAAGGTTTTAAATACAATTTTTGCAGAGTTTTTCCAGTCAAATTTTGCAATTTGAGATTTACGAGGATTGGTAAATTTTTGTTTTTGTCTGAGAGTAAGAGTGATTACTTCTTCAATTTTTTCTGCAATCTCAGTGGTATTATTTGGATTTGCTAAGAGACCAGCTTTCCCAACTACTTCAGGTAAACTAGATGTATCAGATACAACAGGAATAATCCCATGGTGTAATGCTTCTAGAGGAGGAATGCCAAAGCCTTCATATAAACCAAGAAGAGCTAAGGTTTCACATTGGTCCATTAGAA
>JAOUMD010000030.1 GCA_029881675.1 Minisyncoccota bacterium
AGAACATTTTTTTCAAAATCAGTTACAAAGCCAGTTAATATAATTTGGTTTTTATAAGGTGAGTCCTCTACTCTTTGTAATAAATCATCTGCAAGCCAACCTATTTTTCCTGCGATGACTAGCTGGAGAGTTTTTATTTTCTTTCTTTTTCCAACCGGAAGTCTACGGGAGACCTTTTCAAACGATTCAATTAGTTTAATTAAATTTTTTCTTGGTTGGATAGTGCCAACATATAGAATAAATGGTTGATCAATTTTAAATTTATTTAATATTTTTTTTACATGAATGGGGGCAATTTTTTGTTTTGTGTAGTTTACAGCTGGATAAGCAACAACAACGTCTTGTCTATTTTTTCCATATTTGGAAATAACATCTTCTTTGGTTGCTTCACTAATAGCAATTACTTTTTTTGCATTTTTAACAGAGTATTTTGTCCATTTTTTAAGTTGGATAAAGTCTTTTTTCTTGAATTGCTTTTCATAATCTAGAAATGCCAGGTCCATGATGGAACTGACATATGGAATACTAGATAATCTTGGTGCATAGTGTCCAGGAGTATAGAAAACATCATACTTGTCTGAGTTTAAAAATAGGTGGATTGGTAATGCCCACTGTGTCCAAAACTTTTGTGGTGTTACTACTTTGTATTTCCACTTTTTATTTTCTTTTGGAAGCTCATCAATTGGCGGTGATGAAAGTAAAATAGTGACTTTAACTTGTTTATTTCTAACTAGAGTATGAAGGCTTTTAATTATTTCAAAGGCATAAACATTACTACCGACACGATTTGAAACATTAGCTTCGTTACCATCAATGGCAATTTTAACTGTTTGATTGTATTTATTGGTTTTCTCTATAAATTCTTTCATAGACTTCTCTGGTTTCCTTAGCTACTCTTTTCCAGCTAAAGAGTTGTAATCTGATGATCATCTTTTGTAAGCGTTCTTGTTGTTTCTTTTGTGGTTCATGAAGAATCTTTTCTATTCCATTTTTGATATCTTCAATGCTATTTGGATTAACTAACTCTGCTGCATTACCAGCAACTTCTGGCATTGAAGAAATGTTACTAGTTACAACTGGAGTTCCAAAAGAGAAAGCTTCCAGAATAGGTAGCCCAAAGCCTTCATAGAGACTAGGATATACAAAGCACTCTGCTTCAGAATACAAAACAACTAATTCTTGATCAGTGACTTTACCTAGGAAGCGCGGTTTAATTTCATCATTATTTTGTTTGGATGGATTGTTTGAAGATTTTGTATTACTTGTCTCATCCCAACCTTCTTCCCCAGCAATGATTAAATCATGGGTTTTACTAAAACTTCCCCAGGCTTTAATAAGTTTTTTGAGATTTTTTCTTGGCTCTCTTGTCCCAACAAAGAGTAAGTATGGTCTGTCTAATTTAAGTTTGTCTTTTATTTTATTGTATTTATCTTCACTAAGTTCATTGGCGACTTTTGCTGTTTCTTGTGGAAGAGCTTCGTAAATAACATGGACACGGCTAGATGGTATTGCTAATTCTTCTACAATGTCTTTTTTAGTAGCCTGACTAACTGCAATGATATGGGCTTTTCTTTGTTTGAGAATTTTCCATGACTTTTGGTGGCGTTTGAGTATCTTAGGATGTGCAGTTTCTGGATACTTTAATATTGCTAGGTCATGAATAGTAGAGACCAAAGGGAGTTTCTTATCTGGAGGTTGAATCCAATCCCATGAATGGAATAGATCTAGTTTTGGAAAAATATTTCCAATTGGATTAAATCCAAAATCCCAAAAACGAGTTAATAAACTTGGTGGTAATTTTTGAATATTACTTTTGATAGTGGCTTTACTATCATTATTTATTTCTTTAACTGCTTTTTTTAATTTACTTTCTTGTCTTAAAGATGCTCCATATAAAAAAAGATTTAAGTCTTTATGTTCCGCTAGAGCTTTGACTAAGTTGGCGGTATAACGAGATACACCTCGGTCATAGATAAGAGAAGAGATATCAATTCCAATGTTCATAAGTTACATTTTATCTTAAAACTGCTCGGAATGATAACTAAGGACACTATCAATTTTTGAAAAGACTCTGACAAAACCAATCCCTGGATAGTTAATAATGTCTATTTGCTTGTATCCATAGGCATTTACTTCCATAATAATTTTGTCTTGTGGATCAGAAAGAGTTCTTAAATAATCAAATACTAAAACATAATCATAGTTATTAATTTCTTTAAATTTCTCTTTCATATCTTGTACCTGATCAATATGGAGTGTCCCTGTACTTATTTCTGGATAATTACCATCGTCATACCATCTCCATGGAGAAAATGCTGCTGGATGAGAAAAAATAGTAATGGAATGTTCTTTAGGATAAAGAGATGTAATATGATCATGAAGACTACGCCAGTTTTCTCTTTGCAATGATGGATGTATGTAGTAGCTTACTGTTGAATAAAAGTTTACCAATAATAAAATTCCAATCAAAGCATTGGCAAATAATTTCTTTTTTGCAAAAACAATCGTACTAGAAATAATCAGGTAGAAGAAAGGTAACAAATATAAAACTCTTTTTGGTCTTAAAACGGGTACCCAGAAAGAGATAATCCAAGCGGCTAACAGTGGGACAAAGAAAGCAATTAATAAGACAAAAAGTGGTTTAAGGGTTTCTTTTTTTGATTTAGTTTTTGTTACAACCAGATTTTTGAAGTAGGAAAATAAATCTTTCTTATCAATATCTTTATAAATAGCTAAGACAATTAAAGACAATACTATTGTTGTAACAATAAAGAGTAATGTAAAGTTAATATCTAATACTCCAAAGATAAACTTGCCAAACGTTAGGCCAATTGCTTTGACTTGGGTAATAGAGACAACCTTATCCCAACCAGGAAGTTGTGCTTGAACCATTCTTCCTTCTTGAAGTTGTCCCAAGAAACTAGGTAACCAAGGTAGGAAAGATAATGAAGTTATTACTAATGAGAAGATAAGTTTATGAATATATTGTCTTTCCATCATCCAAACATATATTAGCTGGCTAAGGAGTAAAAAAGGATATAAATAACTTGAATATAATCCTAAGATATTAAATATTATTAAGAAAATAATTCTTCGATCAAATGTTAGTTTAAGTGGCTTGATTTCTATTTCTTTGAGCTTCATTTTCAACTTATTTTTTCTTTGATAAATAATAGCCAGCAACATCCACCACGATAACAAACCAAACATGGCCGGTAATGAGTATGGTCTGAGTTCTTGTGAATAAAAGATATGGAAGGATGAAGTCGCTAATAGAATACTAGAAACTAGTCCGACTTTACTTGAGAATAGAATTTCTCCCACTTTATAAACAGCAAAAATAGTAATTAACCCAGGAATAAGAGCAGCAACTGTTCTAAGCCACCATTCGTTTGATGAGATATATAAAGCAAAGTGAGTTAAGAAGTGAATAAGTGGAGGTTGGAAGTCAGCTCTAATCTGTAATTGCTGGGTGAATGGACGAGAAGATTCAAGAGCTTGAGCAGCTTCATCTAACCAAAAAGAGCCATTAAGTAATGGTAGTCTTAGCCCAAAGGCTACTAATAAAACTACGATGATAAGGAAATTTTGTTTGATAAGTATAAGCCACATAAACTTATCATAGCAAAGTTTTTGAATGATTTCTAATGATAGCTGTATAAAATGAAAGAACCCCACCGATGTAGATTGGTGGGGCCTTGATTTGTGTTGGCATCATTTTGTCAGCAATTTTTTTAGGCGTTTAACTCAGCTACAAGCCGTCTAAACGCTCATCACCATACATCATTTTTTACGCGGACCTTTCGGTTATCAAATTTGGGTTGAATTTCGCGGACCATAGTATGTTTAAACAAGTATATGGAATGGAATTAGGCGATTGCCTCCTCTTTTTAAATTGAGGTTGATAAGAATGTGCCACTGTTTTATTTTTTTACTAACCATGCCATGGTCAACAAATGTCTGTAAAACAGAATTAGTATATTATCAATAAGTTATTAATGTGTCAAATAGTGATTTATATTATCTAAATATTCTTTGATAAATAAAATAAAAACCGCCCCTAAGAGTAGAGACGGTTGGTGTATCCCGGTTATAATTCGTTATCTACAAGCATATTAATAGCTTTGACACGAACTGGACCGGGCATTTCTATCTCAGGGTTTAGTGCCATTGAGGCAAACACAGCAATAGGATTTGTTATCATCCCACTTGTCTGTGACACATAAATCCCTGAATCTGTTTTAACGAAAAGACGGAGGACATTACTATGGTCATTTTGTAACTTTGCCATAGTTAAACCATCTTCTTCTAATTGTCCTAATTTTCCTGTTGGGATACGATCCCGCCAGTTACTAAAACAAATGTCAGCAAGGTGAAAAGCCATTGGGTAACCTCGATTCTTTTTGTAAACAAGTCTATGGATAATATCTAAAAAAAAGTAATTGTCAAGAAAAAGTAAATAGCCACCCAATTGTTGCCGGGTGGCTATTAGTGTTTCAATCAGTCTTCTTCAGTATTAGAGTCTGTATTTGATAGCGAGCTTCCCTCCCGAAAGAATCCTAAGACAGTTGTCCAGTCATCCTCGGTAAATTCACTGTCATCAATTTCAGTCTTTATCAGCTTTGCTTCATCAACAGGCGCTGAAAGAAGCTTTACTTCTGTTAGTTGTGTATAGAGTGGACAAGGAATCCAATATGCGACACCTAGTTCCATTTCATCCCCGTCTGCTCTTTCCCAACGCATTTGCATACTTCCAGAAGAAAATATTCTATCCCACTGTGCCATAATTTCTGTCACCATGTTGAATATCACTTCTGAAATTTTTAGATAGTTATCTAAATTTTCCTCCCGGCGCATATCAAGGTTTAGTAGAGCCTCTTCTATCTCATCACGAGTTGAACGTAATTTTTCTACCTTACCTTTGAAAGACAAATAGATAGAAAGTGTATTTGCTACCTCTTGTCTTAAAGCAATTGTTTGCTCTTTGCAGATGCTTGCGTCGTCTGTATATCGAGCAACGTATGCATTGCAACCCTCATTCTCACAGGGACAGATGTCCAAGTAAGTATTTTGTTTTTCAAACCTGCCAAATTTTTCTGGCTGGTCTAAAAATCCAGTCGGGCGAATTCCCAATTCAGGACTCCAGTCTAGATACTTGTTAACAAAATCTGAGATCGGGTTTTGAAGATTCATTACTTCACATCCTCTTAATTTTGGCTGACAGATATTTTAGATTATATGTCTTAAATTAAAATAATCAAGAAAATGGTCATAGATGACAAAACTCCCGCGAATAGCATGCGGGAGTTGGGTGTAATGCTTTACCGGTAGGAAGAGTTAGTCGTCGGTTTCATCCGGGACTTCGTATTCGGCGGTATCATCATCATCATATGTCGAGATGTCGAATTCTTCTTCTGTGACGAGTGAGATATCAATAATCCCGAATTGAACAGGCATTAGACCTTCACTGGTCTGAATGAATCCTGTTCCAATGGTGATTTCGACCTCTATGGTCATCATTTCAGCCATGGCTTCGGTTTGTTCCTCGCAGACTAAGAAATTGTCAACATAGTAGACACGACCATCATAACCGATGAATGTTTCCCGACCTTCAAATACGCCATTACTTTCCTTGCTGGGTAATTCGTTCAAGGTGTTTCTCCTTAGATCTGAATTATATGAAGTGTTCGTAAAGCAAGTTCGGATTATATATATATCACGCAGACATGTCAATAGTTTTTACTATGATGCTTAAATGTCTCTTTATTTAATAAAAAAATAAACTCCTCATATCGTATACAAGGAGTTCATAGTTTGATTGTGGCTGAGCTAGTTGTTTGCCCAGTAACCATAATCTTGAGGTGTTGAATAACTAGAGTGGGTCAGAGCTTCTGACATTCCACCACTTTGTTGCTCAAACGCTTCAATATCATGGGTATGTCCACATAATACTGGCTGGGTTCTTACCTCATCGGTTTGAGGCCAACATACCTCATCAGTGCCTTGATAATATACTGTTGGAGCGCTGCACCAACAGCAATCACAATTGCATTGTTCAATGTAAGTTACTCGACCTTCAAATTCTCCAAGATTGAACCCTTTTGGCAGTCTGTTTCCCATTTGATAACGCTCCTTTGATAGATAGGTTTAAGATAGGTTCCAACTGCTTAATGGTGATTATTAAAAATGAATAATATGTTGTCAACAGGAAGATATGACAAAGTATGATTGTCTGATTTTTAATTAAAAATAAATTAAGCTATAAACCAGCCTCTAGAAAAGAGAGCTAGAAAAATGGTTTGGAAAGTAATAGATATTATAAGAAGTATTCTCCAGAGCCATTTATTTTTGTCTAATTGTAGTGATATCCCAACAAAGATAGGAAAAGATAACAATAGATACCTTGGAAAGCCTGTTAGAGTTCCAGAGAGGAGTGGCAGAGAGATAATAGCAATAGAATAAATAATATAAGAAGGTCTAATCTTTTTGAAGTATGCAAAAATAATTCCAATTATTGCAAAGATAAGGGAAATAAACTCAATCAGTGCTACCCAGAATTCATATTGTTTAATAGAAACTGATAAAAAGATTTTGATATATCTATAGATTGTTATTAAAGGAAAAACCATCGAGCTGACTTCCCTACTATTCCCTAATGCTCCATGAGCATGAACAAAATAAAGAGGGTCTTGCCACTTATAGTAGTTAAAGATGGCATAGATGAGTAAAGGTAATGGAATGAGGATAAACTTTAATAGTTTAATTATATTTCTAAGTGTGAATACTTTTTTAGTTACTTTTACAAGATTATTAAATTGAATTTTAATTCTTAATTCATAAGAAATATATTCATATAAGAGTGGAATTAAAATTAAAACTCCAGGCAATCGTGTAATAGTAAGAAGCAATGATAAGAAGATGGCTTTATACCACTTTCTCTGTCTAGCAAAGTAAAAGGTGAGAATTGTTAATAGTAAGAATAAACTTTCTGTATAAATAGCAACAAAGAAAAAAGAAGTTGGAAATAGTAAAAATAACAATATAGTTTTATTTATTACTTTCTCTTTATAATCAAATTTAAGTAATTTCTTTAAATAAAATAAACTTAAAATAAAGAAAAAGTTTGATAATAATAAACTACTCCAAAAGACTAAGTGGCCATATGGTTTAACTTGCCAAATTAAAGTTAGCGGTAATATTAATATTCTAACTAAGATCGGAAAGAGTGGTAGAAATCTTCCTTCGTTAATATATCCTCTGGAAGCAATTGCTAGGTAATGGACTCCATCAAAGTTGCTCCAAGGATAAACTAAATCATTTTCAACTAGTTGGTACTTGGGGACGTATTGCCACAGTGTAGTAAAGAGAGAGTTTTCTCTAAAAGGAATATATATACTAGCTAATATAATGGGAATAAATAACCAAACTCTCCAAATGAGAAACATTTGGATTATTTTATTATTTAATACTTTTTTCATTTTTGAATTTTAAAACTCTATTGGAGTAATAGTTGATCCTCCATCTTTGCTGATATCAATTTTAAGTGCCTGAGGAGTGGTTTCTTCATTAAAGCCAGTTTCTATAAAGATAACATTATCATAGTCATTGACAGTTTTAGTTTTCTTCTCATTCAAAACTTGAGTTAAATCTGTACCATAAGTTTGTTTTTCACCTTTATTACCTGCTATAACATAAATGCTTTTATCTTTTAATTGATTAAGCTTTGGCATCACTAGATCCATAAAGTCAGAGTTATATCTAAGATTTTTGTAACTAAAGATAAAGACATAATCTGTATCAGAGAACTCTAACTCATAAAAACTATTATAAAAAGCAAGTTTCTCTGCTTTTGTTAATGTGTGTTGATCCGATCCTCTGAAATTAATAAAGTAGTTATCTCCAATAGTATATTTCTGATATCCTGGCATATTCCTCTTTGGATCTAAATTATTTGCGACATTAATAAAGGGCTTTGTATAAAAAGAAGTAAAGTATTTATCAAAGATGGAATACTGACTTTTCGCTGGTTCTTTGATTAAGTCACCTAGCATAACTATGAAGTCTGAGGGTTGTTCTAGTAGAGATGAAAGTCTTTGGGCTAAGTGCTTGGCATAATATCTGTCTGGTTGCCCTGGGAGTGGTTGGTTCTCTTTCAGAGTGGGATCAGGATAAGTATGTGCTGTAACAATAAAGGATAAATCTTCTTTTGGCTGGGTAAAGAGCTCTGGAATAGTTTGTCCAAATATACTTTGGTTATAGATACTAAGTTCAAATATTTGGCCTAGAGGAGTTTTGTCTGCCAATTGATAGAAATTACATTGTTCATCACATTCTAAGTCAATTACTGTTGTGTTGAAGTCTCTTCTAAGGTCTTTAAATTCTCCACTGTCTGCATTGGTAAAGTAGAGAGGATTTGTTTTGAGAACTTGTTTATATAAGGGATGTAAGTCAGTTGGACGAGTTACTTGTGAATAGTCAAAAGTATTACCATTACTTAGGTTAAATTCTCCCCAAACATTTTTTGCTTGAATAAATAAATCTTGGTGTGGAGTGTACGGAAGTAATAAATAATTATTATTTCCATATAAATCAAAGTGATATGGATTACCGGCTGTAATTAGATATGGTCTGTCTTTTAGTTTTCTTCCAAAGGTTAGATTAGCTCTTTTAATTGTCTGATATGAAAGAGCCTTACCTCCTAAAGAAGAGTCTGTAAACAAAGGGTCTGGATGATGAGTAAAGCTACTATAGGTAAAGAAAGCCATCCCTAAAAACACCACAGACAAAGTAATGTTACTGGAGAAGAAAGTTCTATAGACCTTTTTAAAATGTGGGATGATTAAGATCTTTAAGTAGAGAGCTAACGCAGCAATCATCATCAAAGCATTTATTGATGTAGACTCCATGACAAACTCTCTGATCAATGGGTTGATAATAAATAGAGTTAAGAATGAGAGTTGCCACCAGTGGCCTTTGACTATTTTTCTTAAGGCTCCATAGAGGAAAATAATAGTTAAACTAAAGAGGAAGTAATTGATAAAGAAGTATGCATTTGGATTACTCATTAGGTTATAAATGGGCACAATCATCAGTGAGTAAAGAGGCGCAAATTTAACAGGTAGACTACTATTTTCTCTGCATAGTGAAAAGTCATTCTTTTCTACAATACATTTCGCTAAGACTAAGTTTTGATAGTTATCTCCTTTAAAATTAAACTTATTTAAAATAGTAAATTCTTCAAGGTAAGGGTTCCTCCATAGGAATAACCCCATTACTAATAGTGCTAGTAAGAATGGCCAACGTTTATTCCAGAACTTCTTTATCCAAATAGATCTGTGTTTATCTAATTGCTTAGCTAAATCAGGTTGGTTTAAATAAAATGATTTCAATGTTAATCCGGTAATAAGCCAGAAAGTAAAGGCAATCTTAGAAGCAGAAAAAACATCAATATAGATAGCATTAAATAGTAAGCCAATAGTTCCCCCGAGTAATGCTTGAGAATAAACAAAGGCTGGAGTAAGTGGCTTTGCTTTTACTTTAAGCAAGGTGATAATCAGTAGGAATATAATTGAGTAGAAACTAACAAATCCTAACAATCCTGTTTCTCCAAGAGTTCTGAGGAAGTTGTTGTCTGTACTATCACTATCAGTAAACTCATTAAGCGCACTTTTATTTAAATTAGCATAGCTAGAACCAAGGTAAAGATTTCTTCGAAGGGCTGTAATAGCATTGGGCCAAAGAGTGTCTAGTCTAATACCCATTGAGATTCCATACTTAATTGCATTGGGTGACCATTGTTCAACTTTTTGCGTATACTCAATAGCTTCTTCTCCATTATCCAAAAGAATTATTTTTTCTTCATAAACTGGTTCAGTACTTGTCCAGTCTTTAGGTTTTGAGGCATCCGTATCAGAGGTATAAAATTTCCCTACTACACTACCAGCAACAGGAATCTTAAGAGAAAGGTCTAAGAAAGTAGTGGCCATTTCTTTATTTAAAGTAAAGACTGTTACAGCTAAAATAGTTCCAGTGATTAAAAGACCAAATAAGTATTTAAATAACTTGCTAAAGTTAAGTTTCTTGAGTCTTAAATAATTAACAATTATTACTAAATGAGTTAGCCCATAAGCAATTAATGAAGTTTTTGATCCAGATAGAACTAACATCCATACTCCACCAAGTTCAATTATCGCTAAAAATATTTTTGCTCTCCAGGATTTTGTATAAAGAATATAAGCAAAGATAATTGGTAAAGTAATTACCATATAAGCAGCCATGTCATAATGACCACCAAAGCTTGACTGAACTCTAGCTCCTTCTCCTAAGGTTAAAGCTTGTCCTTTTGCATATTCTCTATTCATTGTTGAATATAAAGGCCACTCTAAATATTTCTGACCCGCCCCATAAATAGTGATCGCAATCAAACTGACAATTAATAGTTTGAAGATAACGTTGAGTTGTTTTTGGTCTGTTAACCCGGCAAAGGCTACTACAAACAAAGAGAAGTATTCGGCATATCTAAAGAAGTGAAGACCACTCTTACCTATATGTAATAGTTGACCAGGGATTGTGTGATTCAAAAAGATACCAGAGATAATAGAAGCAAAACCAATCAATAAATAACCGACAATAGCCCAGAAGAAAAAAGTATTCCATTTTATTTTCTTTCTAAACCATTGGATAGCCCAAATAACTCCAGTTAGAAGAACAAAGATATCTTCTAATCTAATTCTGACTAAATAACCAGGAATAATATCAGCGAGAGGTAATTTGGGGTACAAAGGAATAAAGACAAAAAGAAAGGCTGTTAAATAAAACAAAATATTCTTATCTAGATGATGGAGAATTGATTTTAACTTAGTAGTCATTTGTCTGTTACTAGTCTAGCAAAACTGGTGAATTAAGCAATAAGGCTAAGGAACAAAAAAACCACCTGTTAGGGTGGTGTTTTTCCTGAGTTAATTACTGGTGTAATTGCAAAGCTCGAACTACGATTATTTGTATTAAAGCACTTTGTATAGGTTTATTCAACAGTAATTTTAAAGTGTGGAGGTGACGAGGATCGAACCCGCTAACTCAAGTTCGTAGTTCAAGTCCTACACCAGTAACACCCCCACATAATTGAGAGTATAAATAGATAATCTTTCACTAAAATGACAAATAAAAAGCTCTCCTATTTCTAGGAGAGCTTATTTAAAATTCAAATTAATTAGTTATCTCTTATCTTCTACAGAAAATAAATCTTTAATAATTTGTGTTAGTTCTTCTTGTATTTCTTCTTGACGATAGTCTTTACCTACTATTCCATATAGTTGTCTATGTCCTTCTTTGTCCACTAGATCATATCCACCAAACACAAGAAAAACGTTTTTTGCTTTTTCTGGATTATCTAATAACCATTGAATTTCATTTCTTGTTACTTGGCCTCCTCCTCGTGAAAGTACTTCAGGATGTGAAAATACTTGAGGAGGGATAAAGAAAACAATATCTCGATCTGGTAGCTCTGTAATTGCTTCCATAAAGTTACTGGTATGGTTTGGATCGTCAGGATTAATCCCAAGTTTACCGTATGATGCTTCCCATTCATCCCCTCTTAACTCTTTTGCAAAACTACCTGTAATATCGAATTTTTTAGATAAGCCTAGTACAAATGGATCATGAGGACCCATATTAGATTCTGACTTCTTCAATAAATATACAAATTCGGTACCTGTTCCAACCCATTTAGCATTTCTAAAGAGCTCTTTTAATTTCTCAAGTCGTTCTGAATCTGCTAAGTCAGATTGCTCGATATAGTTCTTTAATGAATTTTTGTTTGAGGTAATGTGTTCTGTATCAATTAATATCATATTAAAAATATAACAAATTGTATGAAATTTTATAAGGTGTAAGATGCATTTTTCTTATAAGAAGATTTTTTTTTGAATATAAATAAAAAGCTCCCCTATCTCTAGGAGAGCTTAGTTTAAATTTATATTAATTTAGTTACTACATTTTTCAAAAGCAGGTAAGTGCATGAACTTAGAAGCATTTGCTAAAGCAGAAAAGACTTCTTTAATATCCTGATGCTTAATGCTTGGTAACATTGATTTATATAAATCATAGTTATCCATTTCAGCTTGGACAGCCATAGTACAGGAGTCTGATAGTGAGTTTGGTATGTTAGTAGCTCGGGTAGTATCTCTTGGGATATCCAGGCCATACTTATCAAATAATGCCTTTACCATACTAATATGGTGTTCTTCAGCTCTGATGATATTGATAAATGGTCTAACATTACCTTCCTTCCCAATTACTGCTTCATAAGTAGCAAGAGCTTTTCTTTCATCTGTGAGAGCATCGTTTAAGTATCCAATGGTTACTTCATCTAATTCTTCGACAGGGTATTCTGCATTCTCTGCTAATAGACAACCATCCATTAAACAAGTATCTCTATTTTCAGAGCCATAGTCATACATCATCCCTCTGCCATAACCCATATGGCCATAAGTACTTACTCTTTCCGTAGTTGGAGTATATTCCAATGGATTAAAGCTATAACTAGATAATAAGAAGGCTGTTACTAAGCCTAAAAGAAAGAGAGTTCCAAGTAGAAGATAATCTCTTTCTTTTGATGGGGCAGGTGATTTTTTCATACAATATTTAGTATATAGGAAAAAGGATGAGAGTGTAAAGTTTATAATATAGTTCTATTATCAGAGGTAAAAAAGTGATAACCTATAGATAATGTTTCAAAGAATTTTCAAAAGCAGTTTTATCCGTTCAGGTGTCATATTTTCGGTAGCTAACTTTGTAGTTAGTGTCATTGGCTATGTGATTAATCTTTTAATTGCTAGAGCTTTTTCTTTAGCTAATTATGGTGAGTATATGACTGCGATGTCGTATGTACTTTTTCTTTCTGTCCCAATAACTACTTTTGGAATGATTGTTGTTCAAAGAATTGGTAGAGAAACAAAAGAAAAAAGAAAGAAAGTTGCCATAGATTTAGAGAAGTGGTTATTTAGTGAACTTAAAACTCATTTCCCAATATTATCTATTGGAGCAATAGTATTCTCATTACTTGTTTATTTTAAAGGAGATCGGA
>JAOUMD010000021.1 GCA_029881675.1 Minisyncoccota bacterium
TTTCTAGAGAAAAAGGATTAGTCTTAGAAGCTGGTAATACTGGAACTCTAAGAGGAGCTAGAGAAAGAGTAAGAGCCTTTACACAAAGAGCTGAAGAAGTTACGAACTTAATAGATGAATTAAAAGGAATTGACACTGTTAATGCTGGTAGTCTTGATGCTTTAGAAGGATTTAGGATTGCTTTACCTTTCCTTAGAAAAGTTAAAACTATTGCTGAATCTAGAACTTTATCCGCAATGGGCATAGATGAATCCCACTTGTCTGAAGAACAGCAACAACCTATTGTGGAACTTTGTATTGAACTGAATGAAAAAGCAGAAGCAGTAAATAATGCAGAAGCTGAAGCAAGAGGTCAAGAAATTCTACTTCAAATTGCAGTAGATAACATTAAACAAGTCTATAACGTAGATGATGAACAAGCAAAAGCTCTCCTTTCAGAAGAAGGTCTAAAAAAATGGTTCGACAAAGAAAAAGATGAGACATCTCCTGGACTAAGAGGAATCCACCAAAGACTTACAAGAAGACTTAGAAAAGGTGTCTCAAATCAAGAACAAGGCTTATTAAAAAGAGTATCTCCAGGTGAAATGCTCGGAATTGGTATTGATAACAATGGAAATGTAGTTCTTAGTGAAACTGGAACTCAATATGCAGAAGCACTAGGAAGACTAGACAATGCCATTGGAGAAAATGGTGAATTAAATACTGATGCAGATACTTTAGGAAAAGACATTGCTTTACTTAGATCATTAGGCTTAAGAGTAGGTGCTGGATCAACTATGGATAAGATTAGAAATCTTGTTACAAGAGGTGAACTACTCACAACCGAAGCAATGAAGAAGCTAGAAAAACTTCAAGATCTCGTCGAGAATGGTGTTGTCGGAGTAATTGAAATTGCTGCAGTAGCTGCAACAGTAGTAGTCGCTAAAGAGATAGTAGAAGGTGTAGGAGGATTACTAGAAGCTGGTATGGACAACATGAGTGATAGTATTAGACTGACTTTAGACCATCTGAGAGAATCTGTCACTGGTGTTGAAGGTGCTGTAGATGTTGCAAGAGATACGTTAGCTCAAAATGACCTACGTGATCCTCAATTCATTGGAGGTGCAAATGATGTTGCTAGAAACGCTCAACATGCTTATGACGTAGGTATTCTTAGTTCAGCTCAATCAACCCTAAGCTCTTTACAAAATATCATTTCATCAAATGTTTCAATGTTAAGTAGAACGAATGCCCTTGGTAATTTTGGCCAAAGACTTTCTGAATCTGGCATAGTTAACACAGCTGCTGGTTTAACTTTAGGAGCAGTTGTCGCTGAAACAAATGCTAGAACACTTCAACTAGGAACCAAAATCTCAAATGGTATTTCTGGATTAAGAGCCTCAATGGCAAGAGCGAGAGGAGAAAGAAACTACTTAACAGTGGAAGAAGCATGGCAAGAAATAGCAGACAGCTCTAGAACAGAAGCAAGCGAGGATAATGCAATCTTCGACAAAAATAAAGCTGAAGCAGAAACTCTCAAAGCTTTAATTGATGAAGCTGCTAAGAGTGGAACAGCCATTGAGGAACTTCTTAAAACAAGAATTGACACATTAACAAACAAATAACTAAAGGATAAATATGTCATTTAATGAAAACGATTTATACACCATAGCGGTTGGTCTTGTAAAAGAGACTGGGTTTGAAGCTTCATTTGAAGGAAGAGTCATTGATCTTCTCAAAGCCTTACAACACAGAGACGTTGAACAAATGTCAGCTGTATTAGTAGGTGATGAAGAACTGAAATCGGATATTACTGATGCAGCATCTCTAGCTTTAATAAAAGCTCAGACTGCTGTAGAAGAGAATATCCTTGCTAATGGATCAGCCATTGAGATTGAAAACCTTAATAACTTAAAGGAATCTCAGTTAAACATGATTAACTCTTTATAAAAGAAATTAATTATTAAATAAATAAACCGGGTTAATAGCCCGGTTTTTTAATACTAACTAGCTAAGATATTATTTAAACTTCTTAACCAAAGAATCAATCTCTTTTTCAAAATTATTTATATTATTCTCAGTAACTCTGCTTTTAAGGTATAAGACCAAGTTTAAGCCTTCTAAATTACCTAAATGGGGAATAAGACTAGAACGCATTTTTCTTTTGATTTTGCTACGGTCAGTAGCCTTAAAGACATTCTTTTTAGGAACAATAACAGTCACTTTTACTTGGTTGTCATCTCTTTTTTGATAATACAAAACAAATAGGGGAGAGTAGGCTCTTTTTGCATTCGCAAAAAAATCCTCACCTAAACGAGTTTCAAAACGATTTATTTTAGGGAACATGAAGTTAGTTTAAACGCCTTTTCTGACCACTGTCAATTTTTTACGGCCTTTTTGTCTTCTTCTTTTAAGAACAGCTCTACCTGCTGCAGTAGCTAATCTCTTGAGGAAGCCATGCTTTCTCATTCTTTTTCTTTTTTTAGGATTCCAAGTTCTTTTCATGATTGATTATATTATTATTTTCTCAAGAAATGAATTATATCATAGATTCTTTGGATCATCTTTTAGAAAAGTTATGATAAATTGGGTATATATGTCTGAACTAAGTTTCTCCCAATACCAAGAAATAATGAAACCTTTCATAGATCTTATTTATGGAATAGTCAATATAATTGGTTATGATAATAAAGAAAAAGAAAAAGAGACTGCTGATATCCTAGTTAATCAAATTTTCCTTTCTGTTATGGTCATGCACCTAAGCCAGTCTAGTAAGGGAAAAATGACTCCTGATTCAGATGAATTAAATAAAATGATTAAAGATGGTAAAAGTGAAGAGGTTCTTTCAATATTTGCGAAAGGAATTACTCTAGATAAATTAAACAAATATTTAGAAGAATCAGCAACAATGGTCATGACTAATTACTACTTTGAAGTTAAAGATCAGATAACTCCAGAAAAAACAGAATCAATAAAGAATCTTTATCAAGAAATTCAAGAAAGATCTTAAAATGAGTAAAAATGTAAAACAAGAGATTCTGGATACAAGAGAGCATAATTTCTATGATTCAGAAAAACTAGAAGCACTTTCACTTGCGATTGTAACTATTGCATCTGCCGTTAATATTGAAAATGTACCAGATATTGAGACTACATTAGCTCTTCATGCACTAATATTTGGATTTGTAAAAGAAATTGGAAAGATAGTTGATTACAGTAAGCATAATGCTCAGGAAGATGATGATGACAAAAAAGTAGAGTACTCAAAAGTAGAATTAGGAACAGCAGTACTTAGAAGTGTGGTAGCTCCTTTCTTAATAGCTGCGACTGTTTCAAACTTTGAATCTATAGATCAGACAATTCACTTAACTGAAAATTTAGATAATATTTTATTATCTATAGGAGCAATAACTGGAGTTTTGGCTGGAATTGCTGGGATAGGTGTTCTAATTAAAAAGTCGGGAGATGGATTAGCAAATATTTATAGATGGGCAGCTACAAATATCGGAAGGAAAAAAGATGAAGTTATCACTGGAGCTTCAGAATGGATAAAATCAGTAGAGCCTCAAAATCCAATTAGAGATGTTAAGCTACCTCTCAAAAAGGTGGAATTTCAATGGCCAGCAGGATTTCAACTTCCTTGGAAAAAGAGAAATCAGCAAGGAGAAGCTATTCTCGATGAAGAATAATTAACTATTCAACCTAAACGGCATCACCACATACTCATAAAAGTCATTATCCACTTCTTTAAACATGGCTGGCTTTAATCCATCATTAAGACCAAACCAGACTCGCTTTGGTTTAATATTCTTTAAAAAGTCTTGTAAGTACTTAGCATTAAAAGAAATCTTAACTTCTTGTCCTTCTGCCATATCCACTTCAATCTCACCTTCATAATTACCTTTTGAAGAAGCATTGGCCACAATTTTCATCTTTCCATTAGCAAACTCTAGAGTAATGATATTTGACACCTCCCTGGCAAAAACCATTGCTTGTTTAAGGATAGTATCAAACTCTTCACCATCAAATGTACCTGTAATCTCAAACCCACTAGGAACAATCTTTTCAAATGGAGGATAGTTACCCTCAATCAATCTAATAAATAATTCAACGTTTCCGATCTTAAAAAAGACTTGTTTAAGTTCATCAGAGACTTCAAAAAGAACTTTTTCTTGTGTTTGAATGTCACTTATCTTAACAATCTCATTAAAGGCTTTATTAGCTATTAGAAACTCTTTCTGATCTCCCATTGATCCATTAGTTAAATTAAGAACGCTTAGTCTGAATCCATCTGTACCGACAACTTTGAGACCTTGTTCAGTTTTTCTAAAGAGTAGAGTAGTTAGAATTAATCTAGCCTGATCAAGAGAAGTACTAAATGAAACATATTTTTCAATTACTTTTAACTTGGATGTTTCAAATTCACTTGTAAGTTCAGGCAGGGTAGGGAATACTGGAAAGTCATCACTCTGTTGACATTGAATATTTGTTTTACTTTTTGAAGATTTAACTTTGAGGGTAAGTTCTTTTAATGAAAGTTCTAAATCTCCTTTACCTAATGATTTAATAGATTCTAAAAATATCTTAGCTGGGATTGCAACTTTTCCTTCTTTTAATACTTCACCATAAAGATTTGTTTTTATTCCAATGTTTAAGTCAGTTGCTGAAACTGTAATTTGATTATCTTTAGCTTCTAAAAGTAAACAAGACAAAATAGGTAACTGTGGTTTTGTTGAAACTATTCTTATGAGAGTATTTAAAATTGATTCTAAATTTGATTTGGTTACTTTAATTTGCATATGTGATTTTGATTTAAAGATATTATATATAATTAATAGAAGTAATAGTAATAGAACCGTGGATAATGTTTATAACATTAAAGTTCTGTATCTGGTATTAGCGATTTTTCGCTGTTGATAATTACCCAAGGAGCATTGTGGATAAAAAATGTATAACTTCTTCACAGTTATTAACATCATTTCACATAATCCACAGTTACGGTTTTCTTTTGCACAAACATTAACAGAACATCAACATATTTATACACGAATTGTACACAAGGTTATCCACACTATGTGAATAAGTTTTGTTAAAGGGATTATTTACCTAGAAATCGCACTAAGAGACATCTTGAGAGCAGAAACGTCTCTTTGCATTAAATCATTATTTAAAAGTTCTCTATTTATTTTCTTCTTGGCGTGAATGACTGTAGTATGATCTCTACCAGAAAACCATCGTCCTATCTCTACTAGGGGAATATTAAGTTCACTATCCATCAGATACATCGCAACATGACGAGCTGTTACTAGATTTTTGACACGCTTATCTCCTTTAAGAGCAGTTTGTTTTACATGATAATGAGAAGAGACTGCTTTTATGATGTCTTGAGGAGTTACCCTAAGTTTTTTACTATGTGTTGTTTCTTCAGTTTTAAGAATATTATTAACTAATTCTTCATTGATCTCTTTATTTTGAAGTTCTACAGCTGACTTTAATAGTTTAATTACCCCTTCTATCTTTCTAGCAGAATCAACTCTAGAAGCAATCAGTTGAGCAATATTCATCGGAATTATTAAGTGCTGAGCATTTGCTTTAATTAAGAGAATAGCAGTCCTAAGTTCAAAAGAAGGCTGACCAATATCAATGATCAATCCAGCTTCAAACCTTGATTTAATTCTAGCTTCGAGAAAGTTAATTTCATGAGGTGGTCTATCAGAAGTCAAGATAATTTGAGAGTTTTGTTGTGTGAGAGCATTAAATGTATGGAAAAATTCTTCTTGAACAGCATTTTTTCCAGCAATAAATTGAATATCATCAATGAGTAATACCCCTACATTTCTATATTTGTTTTTAAATCGATTGGCTTTTTTTGTTCTAATAGCATCAACAATTTCATTAGTAAAATCTTCACCAGTACAATAAAGCACTTTTGTTTCTGGACGATTTTTTAAAATATTGTTTGCAGTAGCATGCATTAAGTGAGTTTTTCCAACACCTACTCCTCCATAAAGGAAGAGAGGATTGTAAGCTTGACCAGGTTTTTGAGAAACAGCAGTTGCAGCTGCATGAGCCATTTCATTTGTACCAGAAACTGCAAACTTTTCAAATGTAAAGTCAGGCCTAAGTCCTGCTTGTTTGGCAGCTACTTTGGCTTTATCAAGTGCCATGTTTTGAATGTTTCTTTCTCCAAAGAGATCTTCAACTCTGGGGGATGTAGGAACTCCAGAATTATCCTGTTTATTAAATCCAAAAACATTATCTTTTATCTGTTGAAATGATTTAGCTCTAGCTTGAGTAGGCATTGAGATATTATTACTTTGGGGCTGAGAGGGTGTCTGTTGGTTTTGCTCAATATTTGGTTTTAAATCATTGTGATTTAGTGTCTGTGAAATTGAGGATGGGCCATTGGTTCTAATTGGTGTTCCGATTGAAAAATTAAGAGAAGGTTTTCTACCAAGCAAAGTATTAAGGGTATTGATTAATTTACCACCAAGATTTTTTTTGAAGTTATTTGAGTGAAAAGCTGTCGGACTAGTAAAAGTACAAGTAGCACCATCATTTCCCATCAACTCTATTTTTGTAAGAGGGTTGTTTAAAATCCAGGTAGCAAAAACAGCTTCAGAAACATCAGCCTTAATATCAAGACACATCTGTTCCCAAATTTGTTTTACTTCTTCTTCTGATAAATAAAAACTTTCACTCATTTTCTGATTCTAACTTGAAAAATATATAGGGGGCAGTTTCAATATATTAGTTATACACAGACTTATTCACATTAAACAAGAAGAGAAATAGCTTAATTTACGGGGAAGGTGGCTCGTAATCATCAATAGAGTACCTGACGAAATCCTTAGAATTACGACCTTGTGCATTAGTTTTCTTAATTCTCTCATCTTCAGCTAGGTTCTTTTTTTCTTCTTCAGTCATTTCTGGTTGCTGTTTTCTCATAAAGGTAGGTCTTGGAAGATCAGCTTCTTTCTTATTTTCTTCGCCATTTGTTTTGGGTACCTGTTGTTCTTGAGCTTTTATTTCACTAGTTACTTCGGGAGCTATCTCTTTGGCCTCAGATTCTTCAAAAAGCTTGTGTACATTAACCTTTTCTTCTTGGATCAACTGTTCTTGTTTTTTCTTTTGTGCTCTTTGTCTAACTAATTCAGCTGGGTCAGTTGTGATAATCTGATGTTCATCATCACTGGCAACAACTCTTAAAGCAACGTGATTAGATCCAGCAAAGAAAATTCCTTCACCAACATCGGCAGCCATTAAAAGTTGTCTTTCACCTTCAGAAAGATAAAATGTCTCTGAAAGGATTGGGATAGCAGCAGTGGACTGTTTCATTAAAAATTGAATTGAAGCATTTGTCACAATAGCTCTTCCAAAATCATTATTGATAAAGTCTTCAACATCCTGAGTTATTGTCGTAATTCCTAGATAATATTTACGAGCACGTTTTACCATTCCATGAATAAATGAAGCACTGTCCTTATGTTTCATAAAGTACCAAGCCTCATCGATTACAAGAATACGTTTTTTTAAATCTTTCTTAACTCTAGTCCAAATAAAGTCTAAAATAACAAACATTGCTACCGGCCTGAGTTCTTCAGACATCTCTTTGACTGAGAATATGGTTAGCTGATTGTGAATGTTTAAATTAGAAGATTGGTCAAAAATACCTCTAAATGAACCAGTAATATATTTTTCAAGTCTAGAAGCTAGATCATCAGCTTCTGGAGTTTCCATACCAATTAATGATTTATAAAGATCTTCCATCAAAGGAGGTTGATTAGTTTGAGTAGCTGGATCAGGAGTAATACCTTTTGCTTTGTAGGATGCAACTAAAGCTCTATCAAGCATTGCTTCTTGTGGAGCTGTCATTTCACCAAGCATGACTTTAAGCAATCCATGGAGAGTAATAATTTTTTGTCCTAATTCGTTTTCACCTTCTTCATAGAGATTAGAAAGGTCAAAAGGATTAATCTTTGTCGATCCTCCAAATGTAAAGTTAATATATTCTCCGTCTAATGTTTGAGATAGTTCTTCATACTCATGTTCAGGATCTAAAATAATAACCTCTGCTCCAAACATCATTTGTCTTAGAATTTCTAACTTCACAGTATAAGATTTACCAGCACCAGATTTAGCAAAAACAACCATGTTTGCATTTTCCATTCTAAATCTGTCAAAGATCACCAAAGAGTCATTGTGCTCATTAAGACCATAAACAATTCCACTGTCCATTGTTAACTCTGATGAAGTAAAAGGGAAAGTTGTCGCAAGGGATGTGGTATCCATATTACGAGTAATCATTAATTTATCTATTCCCATTGGTAAAGTAGTTTTAAAGCCCTCATCCATCTGAAGAGTCGCTTTTTTTGAAATAATTAAAAGAGATCCGAGTGTTGATTGAATTTTTTTAGTCATTACATCAAGAGTTTCAATAGAATCTGCTTTAATAGTGACATAAAGTCCATATTGGTAGAATCTCTCAGCCCCTTTAGCCAGTTGTTCTCTGATAACCCTAGCATCATCCAGTTTAACTTCAGTATTAATGTTGCTAATCTTTCCAGATCGAATATCTGATTGAATTTCAGCTTCCATCTCAGTAATTTTTCTTTTGAGGTTATCTAAAATTTCTTTAGAGTCTACTGGGAAGATAAACATTGATACGTCTAATTGATGGGGAAAGTTAATCAAAGGAGATAGCCAGTTAGCTGGAACTGTTCTTGGATATCCAGCCACAAACAGAGTTCTTGAATAAGTTGAGTTTATTTTTTGATAAGTAAAATCTACTTCAATCGCTTCAGGAGCAATAATGTCTTGAATAGTTACTAATCCACGAGAGAATTCTTTGATTTTTTCTAAATCTTTTTCTTCTTGGGTTGGTTCTGTAGTTGTTGTTGCGTTTTTTTGTTTAAAAAAAGGCAGGTTTAAATTTAAAGGCATCACCACTATTCTAGATTATTTTTGGCTATCAAAAAAGACCGATTCTTAACAAACCGGTCTTTTTATTATTTTTATATTAAACAGCAGGTGTAGTAGCCTCTGGTACAGCGCTTTCTACAGCAGGGGCTGGAGATGGTATCGTTGCTTCTGGCATAGCTGCAGCAGGTGCTGGAGTAGGAGTTACTTCTTGTGCCGCAGAATTAATCTCATTCTGAGGATCTGTAGGAGTAACAGGACTACTTGGAACCAAGTTTGGATTAGCAGCTGGAGCTGAGGCTGGAGCTGTTAAATCTGGTACAACAGCAGGCATAGGTGTCGGTGCTGGAGTATCAGTAACTGGAGCTACTGGAGCTGGAGCAGCAGGGGCTGGTGTTGTTACTGGTGGCGCTGGAGTTAATCCAGGTGTGACGGGTACGTCATTCATATTTCCTCCTCTACTTACACTGGCTTTAACCAGTGGGGTTGTATAACTATTTGAATCCGTAATTTGTTGACCTTCTGCTGCCTCAGGGTTATAGCTTAAATAGAAAAGCTGAATAATCTCCTGTGTAGTCAGTTGTCTAGCAATTAAACCAATTCTCCCGAATTGACTCATTAAATGATCTCTTTTAGGATCCAAGATCTCAATTGCTTTCTCCAATATAACAGATCTTTCAACAGAGGAAAGGTCTGGTTGAGATACACCAGGTATAACAGTTGAAGGTGGAAGTAATCCCATCTCGAGTGCAGTCGCTGGAATAACTACATAAAACTTTTTGTCTAAGACGTTTCTTTCTTTAATAAGATTTCCGACAAACGCTCTATATCTTTTAATCCATTCTTTTTTTGTATGTGAAGTTTGTATAGCTAATTCTTCATCAAGAAGATGAAGATAACTAGTCACATCTTTTGTCTGAGATTTAATAACAATTTGAATAGGGTAGTTAAGAGAATTTAAAAGCCCAGCATAAGAATAGATAATAGCATCTTGTTCTTCTTCAGCTAAAAGACCAAAATTCATCGCATTAACTGTGATAATTAGAGCTGTTGAGCCATCTTTTAATATTAATAAATCATTAACAACGTCATGAATGTCTAAAAATTTTTGAGTGGTGGAACTAATTTCTTGAGATGTGTTCATCTTAATTAAATATAACAATTTTATAAACTCAAGTCACTGAGAGTATTATTCTGCACTCCTTATTTCCAAAGGGTCAACAGTTTTTCCTTCTAAAGAAATTGTAATTGGATAAAAAGTTAAACCTTCTTTTCTTACTATAATATTATATGTTCCATTGGGTAATTGCGAAGATATGAAGAATTGACCGAGAGCATTACTTTTAACAGCAGTGACAGGTATATTATTCTTATCTTTTAACGTGATTGTCGCATTATTTATTAAATCATTATCTTTGGTTAGAGTCATACCAACTAATTTATTTGGTTTACTTGGCTTTGTTGGAAAAGGGAGATCTATATTATGAGTAACCACCGCAGATTCAACCTCAGATTCTTGAGTATCTATATCTAGATTATCAACATAAGCAGCTTCTTGTTGTTCTTCTTCTAATTCTTGATTTTGTTGAGCTATGTCATTACCCATAGCTTCTCGTTCATTTTTATATACTTCTTCAACATGAATATTTTCCATTTCTGGAATAGAAATTTCAGGAGCTACATCTTTTGATTGAGTTAATTTCTTTTCTACAGGCTCATATTCTATAGATTGTTTTTCAAGTACAATCTCAGCGGGTTTTATTTCTAAGTTTTTTTCTACAGGGGTTTCTAATATAAGAGGAGTCTCACTCACTGTGCTTAAAGCTTCTTCTTCAACTCCGATTAATGAACGAACTTGTACTTTTAAATTTGGTTTTTTCTTAATTTTTTCAAATCTAGAAGTATCAATTTTTAATGAATGATCATCAAAAATTGACAATAATTGAGCTGATCTTTGTTTATAATATAATTCTTCTGGATCTTCTTCTTGAGTAGTTTTTACTGATTGTAAATATTCTGTAATTCTTTCTCTTCTTTGAGGACTTAAATCAATTTTTTCTTCACTTTTCTTTGTGTTTTCATCACTTTTATATAAAAATGGTTCTGGAATTATGGCTTTTCTTTTCCAATAAAATTTAGTTGGCTTGTAAAGGATAGTAAAGAAAGTAATAAACCAATGATCAAGAGGTCTTTCTTCTATGGGTAAAAAAGCAAGCGCTGCTCCGATTGAAGAAAAAAAAGCAATTAATAACCATTTAACAGGAAAATATAGGTTTGTTTTATAAATAAAAAAAGCAATAACAAAGCCAATCGCAACTTCTGCAAATTGCTTTAGGGTCATATTTCCAACAATATGGAACTTATACCCAGTGATATCTTGTGGGATTGCGTGTTCTTTCATCTATTAGTCTCATTCTAGCAAAAAAACATCCTTATTATCTAT
Organism: Minisyncoccota bacterium; assembly: GCA_029881675.1. Classification (GTDB taxonomy): domain Bacteria; phylum Patescibacteriota; class Microgenomatia; order UBA1400; family PJMF01; genus JAHDXH01. The sequence continues at coordinate 11,342 of JAOUMD010000021.1, forward strand.
AGATTATTTTATTTAGTGAATTCTAAGACCTTTTTCTGAAAGAGTTTTGCCCCACGATTTTAAAAATATTTCTTTTGAGACTGGTTCAAAATACCATTTTTGTTCAACACTACCATCTTTGATGTGGGCGATTATCACCAATCCTTCATCAAGAAAAACATGAGCTTTAAATGCAGTTCCACTTTGATCATCAAATAATACTATTTCTGGTTCTCCAAAATCTTCAACGTACTGAGAAAGTAGGTGAGTTGGGTCATACAATAAATATTCTTTTATAAAAGATACAGTTCCTTCTTTATCTGTAACAACTTCATGTGGCAGTGCTAAAAAATCAGATTGATATTTAATATCAAATCCAGTTTCTGTTTCAACTTTGTCGATTGGGATACCCATATTTTCAACAAGATCCTTGTATTTAGAATATCCAGGGGTAACCCCATTCCAAGTATTTTCTTGTATTGGAATCTGCTGAGTAATTATGCTTTGTATTATTAAGCTAATAGTAACTATTACAAAAGACGAAATAATAAAAACAATAAACCAATTTTCTTTTAATTTAACTGATAAATCTTTTTTTTCTTTTTGAGAACTGTCTTTATTGTCTTGCATATTAGTTACCTCCTCCATAAATGTTAGTTTCTATCCATTGATATTCTCTAGGATTTATAGAAGGGAAGTCGTACAGACCCGAACTAAAATTATAATAACTGTGTATTTCATATAATACTAAGGCTTCAGGAAATGCTTCTGATATATAGCAAGTTCCATATGAATATTCTAAATTATATGTAAAACATGATCCTCCCCAGTTTGCTTGAAAATCATTCTGAAGGCCTGGATTTCTTTTGCTAATAGTATGTCCAAACTCATGAATTAATGTGTAGTCTACAACTGCTTGTTTACCACTCCATCGATTAAAGTCATATAAAGCAACTGTATTAGAGTCTACTGAATATCCACCAATTTGGTCACTTCCTAGTTTATAAATAGTGATTGGGCCATCACTACACAATAGCCTCATAAAAGTTGTATTATTAAGAATTCTTTGATAAGCATTGATGATATAGCTTTTATCTGAATCAGTTATTTCTTCAGATGTGTCAATATTTATAGCATTAACAGTCTGTCCACTATCTCCAAAAACAAAGCATCCAAGCTCTGGATCTCCAATCAAAACAGTGGCTGAACCACTAATTGAATCTGTGACAATCTCACCATTGTCTTCAACTGAAAAATCTAAAACAAAAGTATTATTTAAAGCTATGTCTGTTCCTGAAACATTTGGGAGTGTGTATTCAATAGTAGTGGGAGAAGATATTATTGTACTTGGCTGGAGTTGTTCTGTTATTTGGTTCTGGTCTATCTCAAAGCTATAGTTACTAGCATTCTCTCCTAGAATAGTAATTTCATCAGATGTTTGACTGACAGTAATAACATAGCCATCATTAGGTGTAATTGTAATTGAATATACTATGTCTCTATTTTCATCATTTTCCATTACCGATGGGTTAGCAGTTTTATTAATCGAAACATATTTTGAAGAGGTCTCTTGATCAAAGGCAACAGAGCCAGGAACATTCTGTAAAAAGATTGAATGTAGATTATTGGTAGTAAGATTTCCACCAAAAAACAAAATTCCAGATGTTGTTAGAACTGAGGCAGCCGCAACATAAGTAGAACTTAAACCACCAGCAGTAAGTCCATAAGAAGGTGTAATGGGTGGTAAAGTTCCTGCAGCTCCGGTACCAACGGGAATTCCTCCTTGTGATATTGGAGCTCCAAGCTGAGAAGCTGTAGAGGATCCTCCTCCGATTGTATTGCTTATGCCATTTCCAATACTACTAGTTGTCCCACTGACAGTTCCTGCTCCACCAACTGAATTTCTTATAGCATACTCTGCTCCAGCTCCAGCCCAAGTTCCAGCAAACCATCCAGTAGTTGCACCAGGTAGGATTCCTAAGAATCCACCTGAGAAAAACCCAGCAACTCCACCTACAATTCCACCTACAATTCCACCTATAAATCCTCCAGCAGTATTTAAAAATAAATACCCCGTTGTTCCTATAAATCCTACAATACCTCCTAAAGCTCCTATAGTTAAATATTTTTTGTTTTTTTCTGATATTGGTAAAGCATTTATAAATCCAGCTACAGCTGCTCCAGCCCCTGGAACAATAGCATTACCAAGAAGAGCTGTAGCTCCAGAAGCTGAAGCATTAATACCTTTATCTTTTAATTTATCTATCCCTTTCTTTAGTAATCCCTTTTTCTTTTTAGTATCTGCATCAGGTTGCTGATCTAAGATCTGTTGTTGTTGATAAATAGCAAGATTTTGAGCTTCTTGACTGGCTAAAAGTTGTTGTTGTTCTAGTGTATATGCGTTCCAAATGGCCTGAGCCATTATGATTTGTCTAATTTGTCTTTCTTTTGCTAAGGTTTCTAATTCAGCCTCAGCCAATACAGCATCTTGTTCTTCGTCAATTGAAGCGGGTTCATATGTGATGACAGAATAAATTATTCTTCCTCCACCTCCTTGATTTCTTAAACTACTAGCTTGTTCTCTTAAATAGAGTGCTCCATCAGAGAACTCATCTTTATCTAATTCTTGACTATCTTTGAAGAAAAGATTTTTACTACGAGCATTTACATATTGAAGAATAAGATCTCTCAAATCATCATAATCTTCTTTTGAAAGTTTTATTCCTAGCGCTGATAAGCCAAATAAATTGTCTAAATCCTCTGCAGAAAGTTTACTTATATAGTTTTCAGGATTACTTTGGGAAAGGGCTGCCTCAGAAAGAATAGAGTAGAGAGTATTTTCAAAATTAATTTTAGCTTGAGGATTATTACTTATCCCGATCTCATTTTGAATCTTTTTGAAAATATGTTGACGATGTGCTTCATAAATTCTCTCCTGTACTAGTGGCAGAAAGAAAGCACCTTTTTCACTTAAGAGTTTTGTAGAGTATCTATTTACAAACAGATCAAACTTAGAATCTTTTGAAAAAAGAATATATAAATAGTCTACATCTCTATTTTTTAAATATATTCTTAAATAGCCTTGAATTTCCTGAATACTTTGTCTTCTATCTAAGTCATCAAGTCTTACTCCTCTTGGTAAACCCAAATCATTAAGTATTTGATCTAGAATTTTTTCTGCAGCCTCATTTATCTTGTCTTCTGCAGCATTACCGGTAAGACTACTATTTATTGAAAGAGCTATTTCCTCGTAGGACTTCCCCTTTATGGACTCAAAGCTAATTATTTGAGGATGATGAGTAACAAAGTCACCGATTTCGTTTTCTAATCTTGGTGCAAATTCATTTATCCATTGTTGTTCTAATACCAGAAAACTACTATCTCTTCTTTGTCTTGCTAAGAATATTTCAATATCTCCACCAAGCTCTGTTGGGGGGATTGAGATAAGACCCTCAGTGATCTCGGCCTTCATCTCATTTAGGAGTCTTAAAAAGTTACTTCTTTGACTTATGCTAATGTTATTTCTAGAAAGCTGTTCTTCTAAATATTGAATAGAAATGCTATCTGCATATTGTTCTACGTAATCAAATAGATTGTTTTGTTTTAAAAACTCTAATCTTTCTGCTCTGCTTAAGCCTTTCCAAAAATCAACTAACCTTATTCCTTTTTGTGGATCACTTAATTTTTCCCAAGAATCTGCACTGTATTCTTCTTTGTTTGTTGCAATAGAAAAAGCAATGATATTGGCAGTTATTGTTGGATCATTTGCTGATAGTCCTGGAAGTTTGGCTTTTTTTTCTGGAGCTTCTATTCCTCTTAAGCTATTTTGAGCTTGGAGAATGTCTCTATTTATAGTTTCTTCAACGGATTCTTCAAAATAAAATTGGGGACTGGCTAAATATTTGACAAAACTCTCAATGTCTTTCGCTAAGTCCTCGCTGTTGTGAATTTGATCATCTTCAACATGGGAAAGCCAATTTGAGGAAAGTTCATTGTTAATTAAGGCTCTAAGGTTAATATTAGAATCAATCCTGATACTAATAATTCCTAAAATAAGACTTCTAGTTTCGTATTGAGTTTCTGAACTTACTGATTTAACTGCTTCCTGGTAGAAAGTTTCATAAATATAACTAATTAAACGGGTTCTAATAAGCTCATAGAGTCCTTCAGAAGTAATGAGGTCTTTTTTATCTTTTTTTTCGTCTGGTTCTTCTTCAGCTCCACCCTCTGCTTCATCTCCTTCTTCACCACCTCCGACAGGCTTTTCAGGCACTTTTTCACCAAGTGCTTTTAGAGCATCTTTAAAAATTTCAATAAACTCTTTTAAATCTCCATCGTCAGTACTTATTTTCCCTTCAAGATTACTATCCAATAAAGCAATCCCTCTGCCAGAAAAGAAGGGATAATCTTTGTTGATTAGTCTATCAAGGGCCTTTCTTTCTTTTGACCCTTCAGGGTGTTTAAAGTTTGGATGGTTTTTAATATAGTCTTTGAATTCACGATGGTATTCACTAAGTGCACCAAGAGCATTTCCAAAGTAATAGAACTCACCTTTAGGTCTACCAAAGGTTTCACCACTGATTAAGGGAGTTTCTTTCCCATATTTTTTAATATCATTTAATAAATGATTGGCAAAGGCTAGAACTCCTCTTTTTTCTCTAGAACAGTTATCAATGAGATTACCTTGTCTGAAAGATAGGCTGAATTCACTAATATCTCCTGCTTTGTTATCTGATTCTGATTCTTCGACTTTTTTCTTTAATTCACCATGTGCAACTTTATAAATTGTGTCAATAATTGTTTGTAAACTTTTTTTATCAATTGCATTCTCATAAATATCTCTAAAATAAAATATCTCAAATTCATCTGTAAATTCTTTTGGTAAATAAATTGAGGCATTTGTATCTGAAACATTCTCAACTAATGCTCTTTGGATCTCAACTAATAAATCTCTTAAAACTTTAGGAGAGATATTTCCGTCCTTATTTAAAGGTCTATCATCATAAATAACTTCAAATCGTTCTGAATCTGGGAGGTCACCAGGCTCAAAAGAGAGTTTTTTAATATAAGGATGATTGTCCTTTAATAAATCAATAATATTAATAAGTTCTATAACATTATTTTTTGCAGAATCTTTTAGACGGTAGTTAATCCCATTCTCTATAGCCATACAGACACCATTATACGTTGCCTAATGATAAAACTCCATTTTGTTCTGAAAGTAGTTTTTTAAGGATTAATTCACAAGTTTCAAGAGGATTATTTGAGTTTTTTAGTTGTTTAACAATTTTTTTAATAGTATCTGATTTACCTATTGAAGAAGAAATAAAATCTCCACTAATTAGCTCTGTCAGTGAAACAATTGGTTTAAATACTATTTTTTTAATTTGTTTTATCTTTTCTTTAATTTGATCTGATTGTTGAGTTCCTGCTCCTACTTTTTCAATTAAATCTTCTTGGGTTTCATCAATTTCTGTTTCTAATAAATGTTGTTCTAGCTCATAAACAAACTGGTCAAATTCTATTTGTGTCATTTTAAATGCAAAGCTATCTTCTAAAGGAACATCACAAGGTCCCATGGCAATACCTTCTTCATCAATAAAACAACCTTTTCCTTCCAAGAAGTTTGTTGGTACCATCCAAGTTTGTTTTTCACCATTTGTTTCATCAATTAAAATAATCTCTATCATCTGCTCTGATTTGATTTTTTCAAGTAAACCTCTTTTGTCTTTTATAGATAAAGAAATAAACTCAGAAGAAGTGAGAGACAACATAGTTGGGTTAAGATTCATGGCCTGCATGGCAAGACTTCCTGGAGTTCCTACTATACAGTGAGCGACACTTGAGGCCCGAAGGAGTGGCTGGAGCGGGTTAAGCTCTACTGTTTTTTTGATTAGTTTTAATTTATCTTCTTCTTCTTTGGTTAGTTTTTCTTGTTGTTTCTTAATTGAAAGCTGCCATCTCTCTAATATCTCTTCTATGTTTAGTGCATATGGAGCAAAGTTTTTATCTTGTTGATAGTTTGTAGCATGTTCTTCAACCCATTTAAGAAAGTGCTCTCTAACTATAGTAATAAGCCTATCAAAGTGGAGAATAGCAATATTAGGTGATTGTTCTGATAAGATCCAAAATTGTTCTAATAGTGTGTGTAAAACAACTTGGAGTTGGTCTTCAAATTGTCTTTCATCTACTTTTGGTAAATCTTCTCTAGTTGTGACCCATCCTTTTTTCTTATCATGTTCATCTTGGTAAATGAAATCTTCTATTTGTTCAAAATTAGTATCAATTGGTAGCGTAATAGCTCTATCTATAATTTGGTGAGAAAGACTGTTTATTTTTATTTCTTCACCTTCCTGTAATTCAATAGGTGGAGAGTAGCTAACTCCAAATAGATTTTTTATAAATTGAGCCTGCAGATTTTGAAGTTCTTTTTCTCGAGCATAGCTAGTATATTGGACTAGTTGAAAGTCATCTTCACCAACTTTTACATATACATTTACAAAAACATAATTTTCTGGGTCCAAACCAGGGTATCCTTCCGATTCTTTTCCTCTAGGAGAGATAATGATTAATTTTTCACCAATTTCTCTTTTTTTGTCTTCCATCCAAGCTTCAACTGTCAAAGCTGCTTTGGTCTCTAATTGAGCTCTGGTTATTTCTAAATTTTTCTTTTTTAAGTCACCTTCGTGGTTATGACATATTTCACTTGTTTTAACTGGATAGGCATCCATGATGCCTCTTTGACCATATGGATAGATTTTTTTATCTTTTAAACCAACATATTCATGGAGGAATGTCACAATATCCCAAGTTAAACTTTGATGAATGGTGTCATTATCAAGATTATTTAAGTTTGAGAAGTATGAAGCACTAGACCAAAGTATTGGGTCAGGTTTTTCTTTTTTTAAGGAAAGAGTCTCTTTTAGTGAGTTTAGTTGTTCAAAAAACATAGTTCGATGCTCGTCGGTACTATCTATATATAGATAGCTATCTTCAAAGATCGGACTTTAACCGTTGCGGCACAGTGAAGGAATCACACCTTCTTCCATGAAGAGATTAATATTGTTTAAGAAAAATAACAGGTTTTGAAGTGTTTGGGAACTATTAGATCTATAACAATAGTTTTATTCATACCTAAACTCATCTATATTATAGTTAATATGAAAAAAATCTTCTCTCTCACACTAATACTTTTCTCAGCAGTTTTATTTTCGGCCTGTACTCATGATAAGACAGATACCCAGAGTGTTAAAACAAATACAACTGGAGCTCCAGCCGCAGATCAAAAGTCTGGTACCACTACAAAGTATGGAACCATTACCAGTGCAGGTGGTAAGTTTTTCCTTACTGAAGCTGGCCAAACACCCAAAGAAATTGAGTCATATGCAGTAGATTTATCAGCTCATGTCGGAAAAACAGTAACTGTAACAGGACAATATAGTGGTGACACTTTATTTGTTGGTGCTGTTGAATAACTATTTTTGCCTAGTATAATCGTTAATCACTGCCCTAGATCGGTTTTTCATGAGTAAACAAGAAGTTCTTAAAAGAGTTCTCAAAGAGTCTCCTAAATTTTTGTTTCCGCTATCTCTATTGGCCATTTCTTTACTTAGTGTCCATTTTTCTAAAACTAAAGATGGATTCAAAATTACAAAAGAATCAGACTTAGATCAGTTGCCTAACGAAAGAACTAACAGAGATCCAGAAAGAAGAGTTGCTTTAAAGTTGTTGGAATTAGGGATACAGATTAATTATGAATCTATTTCAATTATTCTAGATAAACCTGTGGAAGTAGCTGGAACAGATAAAAAAACAGGTAAATCTAAAGTCAAAAGCATGACTACCCCAGACTTTAATATTCAATTAGATGGGATTGATATCTATTTAGAAATAGGTTCAAGAAAGCTTACTCCTCATAAAAGAAGACAATTGAGCGTAATAAGGAGAGTTGTTGAATTAAAGAAGAATAAACGGTTTTTATATCTTCAGTTGTTTAAAGATGATATAGATTTTATTGAGGAAAACATTGAAACAAAGGAAGATTTTCTGGATTATTTACTAAAACATCAAAGGGCTATTTCCTCTCTATAAATTGCTCTTTGCTTTTTCGAAAGACCTGATTTATAATAATGCTCTGTTCGGGAAGACAGATTTCGCATTTAGACATCTTATATATAAGATCCCTCAAATTTCAAAAGTAAATAAAAAAAGTAAAACCTTAAAAGAGGGAACAAAACCTTGGGCCTGTAGCTCACATGGCTAGAGCGCCTGTTTTGCAAACAGGAGGTAAGGGGTTCGATCCCCCTCAGGTCCACAACTGTGGTTTGGTGACTAGTTACTAATCATCGGTTATAAAATACTGGTGGTTATTAATTAGTCCCTAAAAAGACTATTTATTGCTCATTAAAAAGTGAAGAGAAAAAATGTCATTGACTAGCCAGTCAATGCAATTTCAACGAAAATATAATAATATTTTCTCGTAAAAAAGAAAAAATTAATTTTGTTATTTATGTGACTTAACGCAAATAGTGGATGCCTTGGCTTATCTAGCCGAAGAAGGACGCTTAGTCCGCGAAAGTCTCTGGGGAGCTGACAAAAAGCTTTGATCCAGAGGTGTCCGAATTGAAAAATCACGTATTGAGAAATCAATATGGCATCATAATTTATTATGATGGGGGAACCTTCCGAACTGAAATATCTAAGTAGGAAGAGGAAAAGAAAACGAAAGTGATTCTCTTAGTAAGCGACGAGCGAACAGGGAATAGTCCAAACCGTAATTTATTACGGGGTTGTAGGACCCCAATATTGTATGTCTAAAGTTAGTAGAACGCTGTGGAATAAGCGATCAAAGAGAGTGAAAATCTCGTATACAAAAACTGAAGACAACATAGGGTGTTCCTGAGTAGGTTGGGAGACGGCAAACTCCCTTCTGAATCCGGGGTGACCATACTCCAAGACTAAATACTAGATAAGACCGATAGTGAACGAGTACCGTGAGGGAAAGGTGAAAAGACGGGTTGAAGACCCCATGAAATAGCTTCTGAAACTATTTGCTAACAATCAGACAAAGCACATTTATTGTGTGATGTCGTGCCTATTGAAGAATGAGCCGGCGAGTTATGTCAACATGCGAGCATAAGCGATTGTAATCGTGGATGCGTAGTGAAAGCGAGCTTGAATAGAGCGTTTAGTATGTTGTCATAGACCCGAAACCGGGTGAGCTAACCATGGCCAGGTTGAAGCTAAGGTAATACTTAGTGGAGGACCGCACCGGTGTATGCTGCAAGATGCTCGGATGAGCTGTGGTTAGGGGTAATATGCCAATCGAACCCGGAGATAGCTGGTTCTCCCCGAAATATATTTAGGTATAGGGTCACGTATAAGCAACAAGGGGGTAGAGCACTGATCGGGTGTCTAGGGAGTAATTCCTAGCATCTAGTTAAACTCCGAATACCTTGTTTGTGTTCCGTGGCACTCAGTACGGCGAAGCTAAGTTCGTCGGGCGAAAGGGAAACATCCCAGACCTACAACTAAGGTCTCAAAATGTACATTAAGTGGGAAAGGAAGTATTTTTCCTAAAACACCTAGGAGGTCGGCTCAGAAGCAGCCATCCTTTAAAGAAAGCGTAACAGCTCACTAGCCTAGGAAAGATGCGCCGAAAATGTAACGAGGCTAAATGTACTACCGAAGTTTAGGATTTTTAAATTTATTTAGAAGTGGTAGGGGAGCGTTCTGTGTGCTTTGAAGGTGTCCCGTAAGGAGATGCTGGAGCGATCAGAAGTGAGAATGCCGGCATGAGTAACGAAATTGAGGTGAGAATCCTCAACCCCGAATATCCAAGGTTTCCGCACCCACGTTCGTCGTGTGCGGGTTAGGCGACCCTAAGGTGAGCCTCGTCTTTAAGGCGGGGGTAGCCGATGGATTACTGGTTAATATTCCAGTCCTTGGTTATCATCATTTGACTTGGGGAAGGACGGTTGTGGATACCGTATATCAAGATGTGAATTTTTGATCTAAGCACAAAGACAGTTTCTATTGGCAAATCCGTAGAAGCGTTTATTCGATGTGTAATGGGGCTTGATCTCTTCGGAGTGATAGTTATACGCGATTTCACGATCCAGGAAAAGTTTCGCAAGAAGATGATAATTAAATCGTACCGATAACCGACACAGGTGGATAGGTCGAGTAGACCAAGGGGAGCGAGAGAAAATAGTTTAAGGAACTCGGCAAAACAGCTGGGCGTAATCTAGAAAGATGCCCTTCTCATATTTTATATGAGGCGCAGTGAATGTTGTGGGATCGACTGTTTACCAAAAACACAGGTCTGTGCAAACTCGTAAGAGGAAGTATACGGGCTGAAACCTGCCCGGTGCCGGAAGGTTAATTGCGAGGGTGATCGTAGAATTTATTCTACTTTTGCTTTCAATCGAAGCCCCGGTGAACGGCAGCAGTAACTATAACTGTTCTAAGGTAGCGAAGTTCCTTGTCGCTTAATTGGCGACGTGCACGAAAGGTCCAACGAGTCCCACACTGTCTTGAACTATTACTCGGTGAAATTGAAATGGCCGTGAAGATGCGGCCTACTGGCGGCAGGACAAAAAGACCCCGTGAAGCTTTACTACTTCTTGGCACTGTTTTTTTAATTTGGATTGTCTAGAATAGGTGGGAGAATTGCAATTTATTGCAATTCATCAGTGTAATACCACTCGTTCGACTTAGAAAAACTCACCTGACCATACTGCATCGTATGGAGGGACACTGTCTGGTAGGTAGTTTAACTGGGGAGGTTGCTTGCTAAAGAGTAACGCAAGCGCGCAATGGTACCCTTATCCTGGATGGAAATCAGGATGTACGTGCAATAGCATATGGGTGCTTTACTGTGAGGCATACAGGCCGAGCAGTTGCGAAAGCAGGTTATAGTGATCCTCGTGTGTTTTATGGAAGACACCGGGCTTATCGGATAAAAGCTACTCCGGGGATAACAGAGTCATCACGCCTAAGCGTCCCTAGCGTCGGCGTGGTTTGCTACCTCGATGTCGGCTCATCGCATCCTGGGGCTGTAGAAGGTCCCAAGGGTTAGTCTGTTCGCCTATTAAAGCGGTACGCGAGCTGGGTTCAGACCGTCGTGAGACAGGTCGGCCTCTATCCGCCGTCAGCGTTAGATATTTGAGGGAATTTGCTCCTAGTACGAGAGGACCGGAGTGAGGAAACCCCTAGTGTTCCTATTGTTGCTGTCAAGCGCATTGTAGGGTAGCTACGTTTCTTATGGATAACCGCTGAAAGCATCTAAGCGGGAAGCCAGACCCAAGATGAAATATCTCAATTAGACACCTGGGAGACTACCAGGTTGATAGGCAGAAAGTGTAAGTTTGGCGACAAACTAAGCTTATCTGTACTAATCGTC
>JAOUMD010000002.1 GCA_029881675.1 Minisyncoccota bacterium
TAAAGAAAAGAGAGTCCCGTTGATTGAAATTTGGGAAGGAAAGCAAAGTTGGATTGAGTTTGGTTTTACTACAAAACAGATAGTTTCTATAAAGAATTTTCAAAATAGATTTGGATTAAGTGGATATTTTGATTATTTATCTAAAAAAAACATTCGGGTAGTGTGCTTTTGTGATGAGGAGTACTCAAAATTACTGTTAAACATTGATGATCCACCATTAGTTTTATACATCAAGGGAAATAAAATTGATCAAAATAAGCATTCAATTTCGGTAGTTGGGACTAGAAAAATTACTCCATATGGTAGAGCAGTAACAAAGAAAATAGTTAAAGAATTAGTTAATCGAAACTTTCAAATAGTATCAGGTTTTATGTATGGAGTAGATATTGAGGCTCATCAAGCTGCTTTAAAAAGTGGAGGAAAGACAATCGGTATTTTAGGATTTGGTTTTGACCACTTTTTCCCTAGTTTGTATAAACAAAAGTTTTTAGAGATGCTCAAGCAAGGTATGACTTTCATTAGTGAATACCCACCATTTACAAAACCTACCCATGGATCATTTCCTGAGAGAAATAGGATAGTAGCGGGGATGAGTCTTGGAACAGTGGTTACAGAAGCAGCCAAAGAAAGTGGGACGATGATTACTTCTAGGCTAGCAGGGGAATATGGAAGAGATGTTTTTGCAGTACCTGGAAATATATTTAGTGAATATAGTGAGGGAACTAAGTCATTGCTTAATCAAGGAGCCTGTCTTGTTAGTTCTGGAGAAGAGATAGCAGAAGAATTGGGGCTATTAGAAAAGGAAGAGAGTTCATTTCAAATACACAAAGATATAGTAGAACAACTAAAGTTAGGTAAGCAGAGTTTTGATTATTTATTAAATACAATAGGGAAGGATTCTAGAAGCCTTAAAATTAACCTTAGTATTATGGAGTTAGGTGGATTGATTGAAAGAGAGGGGAAAGTGTGGAAAATTAGGGTGTAGATAGTAAAAACCCCCTTCGTGTAGACAGGGGGTCTTTGGTTGTAGAACAGGGTTTATTCTGTTCCTTCTTCTTTTTCTTCTTCTTTACCGAACAAACGCATAATTGATGCTCCAACATATGCACCAACAAAGGGGTACCATACCGAAGAAACGATTAAGTCGCTAAGGCGGGGTTCTGTTGTGAGTGATGCAAAAAATAGAAGAGCTAAGAAAACAGCGATGCTGATTCCTTTTTTTACTTTTCCATTAAATGCAAGCGTTGCTCCTGCTACGATAGCGAAGAGCCCATACATATTGTTCAAGAACATGTCTGCATCTGTCCCCATCACTTTTAGGACAAAAGCCCCGATGATGAGTACAAATATTAGGTTGTTAAGGTTAAAGAGCTTTTTCATCAGATTACCTCCGTAGTCTGTTTTTTCTTACCGAATCAGTGCTCTTATTATAGGATAAATACCCGAAAAAGTCAAGTCAAAATGGGTCAAAATATATCAAAAATCAGGTAGATAACTTGAGGAAATGGTCTATAAGTGAAAACGCGATAGAATGATTTCTACCGCGTCTGTGTGATTGGTTTTATGCTAGTTAGCCGGATTAACTTGAGGGTCATCGTCATCGCTATACCAAACAATTAGTTTGCCACCTGTGACACCAAGTGCCCAAGGCCAAGCCATGAAGATTACCCAGTTTATAGGGGTACAGACACTGAAGATATGATAACTAAAAGCTAGAAACACTATTGAAATAATCAGTGCTATCCAAGCTATTGTCTTATCTTCGGCAACTGCTACAAGGGCTGTAATTAGCCCAAACCCTGCTAACAATGATCCTACTACTAACATCACCAATATACCAAAGTTTTCCATGTGATTATCCAATCTACTAATGGAATTCTTATTGGTTATTATAAATATTAAATATGATTTGTCGATATCACTTGGGAAAATAAAAACACGGTAGTAAAGTACTACCGTGTCTCCTGTGATTTGGGCGTAGTCCCTAAGATTTTTATTCTTTATCTATCTCTTTTGAGAATCATCACTGCTAGATATCCAACGGCATACCCAGCTACAGAAATAATGACTGAGGGCCAGTTATTCTGTGACCAGACAAAGAGAAGAGAAAGAACAAACCAGACTCCAAAGTAAGTTAGGAGCCCTTCTAAATCTTTTCTTACAGATGATAATGCTGTGAATGCTCCACATACTATGGAGGCAAGCACAATTGCAAATATCAATATTTGAAGATGAAAGATTGACAAAAGGTTTTACCTTTATACTGACTACGATCATGGGTATTATAGGACTATTTGTCCCTTTTTTCAATAGCTTTACCTGATATAATCCATGCTTTGAGTTTGTGCGTATTATATTTGCTATGTACAATAAACGAGTTCTGTAGAAATAGTTATAAGAAAATATTATGAATTTAGTCATCGTCGAGTCTCCAACAAAAGCGCGAAAGTTAGCTGGTTATTTAGGCAGTGATTTTAAAATTGAAGCCTCTGTCGGTCATGTCAGAGATTTGCCTAGTAAGACATTATCCATTGATGTAGAGAATAACTTTGAACCTCAATATGAGATTAGTGATGGTAAAAAGACTGTAGTTAATAACTTAAAGAAGTTATCTAAAACTGCAGATAATATCTATCTCGCGATGGACCCTGACCGTGAGGGAGAAGCAATCGCTTGGCATATAAAATATCTTTTAGAAGAAGCAAACAAGAAAAAGAAACTTAATTTTGCTCGTTCTACTTTCAATGAAATTACCAAGTCAGCAGTTCTTAAAGCAATTGAAGAACCTGGTAAATTAAATTTAGATTTAGTAGATGCACAACAAGCTCGTAGAGTAGTGGATAGGCTTGTTGGATATAAGTTGTCACCTGTTTTATGGAAGAAAGTTAGAAGGGGACTCTCTGCTGGTCGTGTTCAATCTGTTGCTTTGAGATTAATTGTAGAAAGAGAAAAAGAAATCGCAGCTTTTATTCCAGAAGAATATTGGGAACTTGATGTTGCTCTTAATATAAATAAGGATGAGAAGAACGATAAGATCTTTGTTAAAGGTAAATTGCAGGATGAGTTGCCTCCTAATGTTATTGTCTCTAGAGTTACCACTGTAGAAGGTAAAAAATTTGAACCTAAAACTAAGGCAGATGTTGATGACGTTGTTGAGATGTTACCTAAAGCTGACTATAAGGTTACTGAAGTTGAAAAGAAGGCAAGAAGAAGAGCCAGTTTAGCTCCTTTTACTACTTCTACTCTGCAACAGACGGCTGCAACCAGACTTGGATTCACTTCAAAACAAACCATGATTCTAGCTCAACAGCTATATGAAGAAGGTTTAATTACTTATCACCGTACTGACTCAGTTAATTTATCAAAGACAGCACTAGATATGGCTCGTTCATATATTAGTGATAAATATGGTCCACAATATCTTCCTAAAGAACCAAGAATGTTTGCTGGAAAATCAAAGAATGCTCAAGAAGCTCATGAGGCAATTCGTGTTTCTTATATTGATACAGCCCCAAGCACTATTTTACAAAAGAGTAGTAAATTTACAGAAAATAATGTCAAATTATATGATCTTATCTGGCGTAGATTTGTTGCTAGTCAGATGGAGAAGGCTGTTTATAACCAAACTTCTTTAACTATTCTTGCATCAAGCACAGGTACAGTAAAAAAAGCAGAACTTAAAGCTTCTGGATCTATTTTGAAGTTTGATGGTTGGATGAAATTATTCCCTGGCCAAGGAGACAGAATTCTTCCTGATATTAATGAGAAGCAAGAGATGTATTTCAATCAACTCAATTCTGCTCAAAAGTTTACTCAACCTCCAGCAAGATTTAACGATGCATCTGTTATTAGAGAATTAGAGAAAAAAGGTATTGGAAGACCTTCTACTTACGCTAGTATTATCTCTGTGATCGTCACTCGTGGTTATGTAGAAAGAGAAAATAAACGCTTCTTTGCTACTCCTGTTGGAATTACTGTTTGTGATTTCTTAATGCTCCATTTTAAAGACATTATGGATTATGACTTTACTGCTGAGATGGAAGAAGATTTGGATAGAATTTCTCGTGGAGAAAAAGATTGGCGTAAGGTTGTTGGAGAATTCTATAAACCTCTTGAAGCCCAAATTGAAAAAGTCGTAGATAAAGCAGATAGAATGCAGGTTCCAGTAGAGAAGACTGGTGAGAAATGTCCTACATGTCTTGCAGATCAAAAAGCAGGTACTTTAGAAGGTGAAGTAGGAGAGATAGTAATTAGAACTGGTAAGTTTGGAAAATTTAAGAGTTGTTCTAAATATCCTGAATGTAAATTTACAGAAAATATTGTTATTACTGTTGATGATGTTGTCTGTCCACTTTGTGGTAAAGGAGATGTCGTAGCCAAAAATACCAGATGGGGCAAAATGTTCTATGGTTGTGGTGACTATCCAAAATGTGACTGGGCTTCATGGAAGAAACCAGAAAAAGGTGACAAAGTTACCAAAGAAGAGTGGAAAGTAATGCAAGAAGAAAGAGCAAAAAGAGCAGAGGCTCGTAAAGCTCGTTTTGCAGCAAAGGGTAAAGGTAAGACAGCGGTAAAGAAGACGACAAAGAAAAAAGCAACTAAGAAGAAAACTACTACAAAGAAAGCTGTAACAAAGAAAAAGACAGCTACAAAGAAATAGAGTAGATTTATAATATGCATATTGTTTTATTTGGTGGAGCTTTTGACCCACCTCATTTAGGACACATTAGTGTTGTAAAAAATTTCCTTGATTTAAAATTAGTGGATAGGCTAGTTTTCTTACCTGTTTTTAATCATGCTTTTGATAAAGATATGATGGGTCCACAACATCGTTTAAAGATGTTAGAAGAAGTTAAGAAAACTCATTTTAAAGATCTGCCTGTATATATTTCTGAATATGAAATACATAAAGAAGGAATGAGTATTACCTATGAAACACTTGAAGAGCTTACAAAAGAAAATCCTCGTCATACATATTCATTTTTAATAGGATCAGATAATTTAGAGAGTTTCCATAAATGGCATCATTTTGAAGAGATGCTAGAGAAATATAAGTTTTTTGTTTATCCAAGAGCAGGATATTCTTTTGACAATCTGAGAGAAGGTATGATTGCATTAAAGTATATGCCAGAGATGAAAGTTTCTTCTAGTGTAATTAGAGAGAACCTGGAAAATAAAAAAAGTGTGGATGATCTATTGAGTTCAGAAATCATCGACTATATTAAAGAAAATGAGTTGTACTAAGCTTTGTTTACATATTTTTATTAATGTTTTTCTTGGTATTATCTTTTTATGAATGAAACTTCTATTAATCCAGATTTAGAGCATGATTTATTTAGTGATGAAGTTAAGGTTGGCTTAGAAAGAGTAGGGGATACTAATGCATTAGCGTTAGTAATGGAAAATATTCCTCTTCAACCTGAGTTAACAAAGTTTTTGTATGGTGAGAATGATGAAGGTATAAAGCCCACATTAGATTACGTAAATGTAGCTACTGATGATATTGTGAAAAAAGCTGAAAGAGGAGAAAGTCATTTAGATGATTTGATGAACTCCGGAGATAAAAGAGCTTTTTTTAGAGATAATAATGCTCAAAAACAGGCTTTTCAAATCGAGATGGCAAAAGCAGTTGATATTGATCTTTATAGTGAGCAAATTAGTGAACAAGACTCTGAAGCATTTAATCAGCTTAAAGAAATATTGCAAAAAGATCCAGGTAAACCATTATTAATTATTTCAGGGCATGGGAATGCTGGGTCAACATTTGAGATTGGAGAGCATGCTGGAGATAATTATGCAAAAGCTGATCGAGTTATTGAAAACTATGTTTCAAAAAAAGATTATGCTGCTGTAGTGCTTATTGCCTGTAAACCTAATGAAGACTCAATAATTGAAGATCATGGTCTTCCTTTGTTTTTTGTAAATGGCTTTGGTGGAATAGGAAATGAGAAAAAATTTGAATTGAATGAATAATTTTTCTATATGTTACTTACTTTACAAAACCCAAACAGAGAAATTGAGAAAGTAACTGATTTTATTCAGAGTACTTTGAAGAGAGCTCATAAAAAAAATGTTGTAATTGCAGTCTCAGGGGGGATTGATTCAGCATTATCCCTTGGTCTACTTAGTAAAACTATTCCTCTTAATAATATTTATCCTATTTTTCTTCCATACGATAAACAGGATATGGGTGACGCAAAACTACTTTCTAAGCATTTAAATATTCCAGGAGAGAATTGGCAAGAAGTTAATATTGAAAAAATTGTTAACACTGTAGCTAAGTTACAAGAGATTAATTCAGATGATCATCTAAGGTTAGGTAATATTATGGCTAGGTCCAGAATGATCGTCGTTTACGACCTAGCAAAGAAGTTAAATGCTCTTGTCTGTGGTACTGAAAACAAATCAGAGAAATATTTAGGATATTTTACCCGTTTTGGTGATGAAGCTAGTGATTTTGAGCCAATCGTGCATTTATATAAAACACAGGTGAGACAGTTAGTAGAAAGTATGGAATTACCCGAAATATTTTTAACAAAGGATCCCTCAGCTGGCCTTTGGGAAGATCAGACTGATGAGCAAGAACTAGGTTTTAGTTACAAAGAAGCAGATCTTATCATTGACCAGATTTATTTTGATAAAATGGCGTTAGATAGCTTTTTGAATAATTTTGATATAGATGAAGAAACAGTAGATAAGGTAATTAACAGAGTTAACTCAGTTAAATTTAAGCACCAAGTTCCCTATACTCTTTAAGACCGATCAATAAATTGATCTCTAGATGCTGGATCAACTACAGGTAGTTTTTCAATTAACCCATTCCAAATAGGGTCAGCTTTAGCAAGTTTCTTAAGCCAGGAATATGTTGCACTACGATAAGCAACATGGCCACCATTCCTACTTCTTAAATGAATAGTATATTGTAGATCATCAAAGCTTCCATAGAATCTATACCTTGTCGCATGAGCATGGGGGAGAAGATAGCTGGTGTATTCGTGAGCCATGTCTTCACCAATTACTTTCTTTGCTCCTAGGTGCCATTTTCTAATTCTGTCGTAAGTAGCGCTGAGACGTTTCTCGTATTCTTTTCTCAATCCTATTAATTCTGGAATATGGAGATAGTTACAAAGGAAGAAGCAGTGCTTATCATCTCTGTTTAATTCTTCTTCTAGGTTAACATTGTCATTCCACATTGGGACAAATCTTTCCATACTGCGATGGCGATTAAGGTCTTTGAGTACTCCAAAGTCAGCAAAACCTTCAATCATGACTGTTCCAGATTGTCCTACATTACCTAATTGGTTATGGTGATTATGCTTGTCAAAAATGATACTGCTAATCTCTTTTAGTTTCTTATCTGATACTTTATTTTTTCTATTTTCACTGAGTGGATGATGTAGTAATTGGTAGTGTCTGAGTAAGTTTTCGGTCTGATTAGTACCTAGCTTGACTGCCAAGTTTTTGTCTAACTTTCGGCTGATTTGGACATTATCATCATGAGAAAATTCTTTACTCAATATCTTTAAAATAGCTTGAGTAGACTCTTTTCTTGAGTAATTATTCTCGGTATGTCTGACTAGACCATCTGCCTCTGGTATATAGTCAGTTCCAGAGTGTCCTGGAGTGGTTAAAAGTTCATGGATCAGTTTTCCTAAGTCATTCTCCACACTGTACTTACTAGACCCTAATTGACTGATCATGTCAGACCACATGCGGGCAGACATAACAAACCCTAAGCTGGTTTGGAGACCCAAAGGTAAGAAATACCGAACAGTGTCAAAGGTTCTTGCGGTTAATGCTGAGACTTGTTGTTTATCTTCTTCATCAATTTCAAAATATTGCATTAATGCAATTCTGGTTGGTTCTAATAAATCACGATAGTTTTTCATGTGAGTATTAAGAATTGCTTCATACTCATCTTTGAGGGGCTGGTTTTTTACACTGTCAGGAAGTTTGATAAATTCTGGTTTTTCAAAATTTTGAAAGCGGGTAGAACGTTCTTGTCCAGCAAGAACAGGGTTCATGTTAAAGATTCTCATGGCAGTAATCATTGGCACATTTTCTAAACAAAGAAAGAGATCTGCCATATCACCAACAGATTTATGACCATAACCATAGAAGATTGATTCTAGTCTTTTTGCGGCATCTTGGCCTTTGTTCATTACTTCTTTGGCAATATCTACAACACTATCTGCGCTACGAGAATACCGGGCGCCAAGGAAGGCATTTATTGAAGGTTGTTTTTGTGTAGGGTCTTGGAGAAGGGCGTGGGCTTTAAGTTTGTGATGAGAGCAGTTAGTCTCAAGTGAGGCTGTGTGAAGTTCTTTATAAAAGGTAAACTTATTTGGTTTTGCCATTTTTCTTTCTGGTAGATTTTTTAAAATTTTTCCACATCTGACTACTTTCTACAGACTGGGATTTATAATACTTACTGCCAAGATCAGGATGACCATAAGGTCGCTCTGCAGGAGTTTCTAAACGGCAAAAAGCTACTTGAGCAATTTTCATTCCGGGATAAAGTTTGACGGGGAGACTATTAGTATTAAATAGTTCTAAAGTGGGGCAAAGCTCATTGCCGGGGTCAATAAAACCAGCGGTAGTATGAATAATTAATCCTAATCTAGCTAAACTACTTTTTCCCATTAGTTGGCAACATAAATTAGCATTAGTGCCAAAGTAGTCTTTTGTTACAGCTAGTGCAAACTCATGGGGATGGAGCATGAAAGACTCATCATCAGCAACATGAATTTTTCTCATATGCTTACTTGTCTCATCTTTAGGATCAATCACACCCATCATATGGCGATCAAATAAGAGAAAGTCGTTACCAAGTAAGACATCATAGCTAGCTGGTTGTAAGCGCTTTTTGTCAAAGTCTTTAATAATGATCTCGCCATTCTTTAAAGATTTTTTTATATCGCCATCGGATAAAAACATAATCAAACAATAATCTACCAACATAAAAAATTAGTTGCAACTGACAAAATGGTGGTAGTTGAAGTACCATATCTAGGTTGTTGGAAATTAAGTAAATACTATATCTATGAAAATTCAAATAAAAAGATTTGATAAATCTCTACCTCTTCCAGAATACAAAACAAAAGGGGCTGCTGCTTTAGATTTATATTCTAGAGAAGAAGTTTTAATTAAAGCAGGTGAAGTCGGATATGCTCCTCTTAATGTAGCTATCAAGCTACCAAAAGACCATTGGGCATTAATTGCAGCCAGGAGTTCACTTCACAAAGAAGGTCTAATGATGGCTAACGGTATTGGAGTAGGAGATAGTGACTATTGTGGTAACGATGATGAATATAGAGCCGCTCTTTTTAACTTTTCAAAGAAAGATACAACAATAGAAAAAGGTCAAAGAATTGCACAGCTATTAGTTCTTCCAATTGAAAGAATGGAAATTGAAGAAGTTGAAAAGTTAGAAGGTGAGAACAGAGGCGGGTTCGGAAGCACGGGTAAAAAGTAGCTTTTTGTTTGTATTATCTTCTTATCTAATACCACAACAGATTGTGATAGAAAAAATCCCAAACCACAACCCATTGTGGTATTGATCTAGTTTGTACTATTGTCACGTTCATATTGGATATGTACAGTTGGAAAGTATGCTTTCTAAAATTGAATCATTTCACCATGCCCACCAAGCCCATAGAGATTGGCAAATTGATCGCCCATTGATTGATAAATTTAACCGCTCTGAGTTAAAGGTCGCATTGGGTTTACTCAGTGGAGAGATTGATGAACTAAATGGGGGTGATCACACCGGAATATTTACTAAAAAGAATTTTGAAAAGTTCCCAGCTATTGAGTCTGATTATCGTCAGCAAGAAATATCTGACATTATTGTTTTTGCCATGACAAGCTTTGATGAAATGGGTGAATCTATTAATACTCAGGAAATTTATGCTAAAGCAGAAGCTTGGTCCGATGCATATTCATTTAATATTGTTACTCCAGAAGATACAACCATCCCTCCAGAAGCATTTACTGATGATCAGAATAAGATATATGAGTTATTAAAGGTAAAACTTAATGAGCAGGCAGCAGTAATTGCTGCTTATGAAGGAGGAGAGACACATGGTGTATCTCAGGCCTTAGAAAGTATTCTGGTTTATTGTGTCGCAATGCATTCTCTGCTTGGAGTTGATTCTGGTAAGGCAATTATGGAAAAGATTGCAAGAAACATGATTAAATATCCTGCTCATTTATTTCAATTACCCAAAGAGGATATGAGCCCTGATGAGTTAGAGGCTTATTATCATAAAGTTAGAGGAGAATGTGCTACTGAGTTTGATGGCCCAGTAATGGAGCAGGAAGTGAGTAATGAAGATGGAAGTGAGATAGAGACTATTTTTGACAGACCAAAAACAGGTACTACTGAATTCTATTCACCACAACAAATTATTGAATATGAACATAATCCTGATGAGATAAGACCAATCGGTATTTGGTATAGAGCAGCTGCACAAGTTATTGCTACCAGTTATGGAATCTCTGTAAAAGTGAGTGATTTATTAAATAGAAATAAGAAAAAGTAGGGTATGAAAGAAAGAGGAAAATTAACAGTTTATACAGGTCCAATGTATGCAGATAAGACAACACATTTAATCGGACATGCAAAAGAAGCTGGAGATAATGGAATAGTTTTTAAACCAAGTTTAGACGATCGTTTTGGAGGAGGGGATTATATACGTTCTCATAATGGGGAAGCACATCAAGCAGTTTTATTTGATGCCAAAAAACCAGCAGAAATTCTAAAAGAAATAGCGAAATTAGAAGGAATATCTCAGGCCATTATCGATGAGATTCAATTTTGTGCTAGTGATGTAGTAACCATCTTAGAAAAGTTACTTGTTCAAGGACTTAATGTGATAGTAGCAGGCTTAGATCTTGATTCTGAAAAGAACTGGTTTGGTTCAATGCAAGAAATAATAGAAATGGCTGATAAAGTTGTTAACCTAACTGCAGACTGTGATGGCTGTGGCGGAGATGCCACTCTTACATATTCTAAAGTTCCTAAAGAAGGTGTAGTGGCAGTTGGGGCTGGTGACCTTTATGGCGCAGCTTGTGAGAGTTGTTATGGAGGACTTAGTAAGTCATAACTATAATTTTATTATTTGCTTAATTGATTAGTTTAATTGTATAAAAAGATAAGGAGTAAATATGACAAATAAAAAAGGGCAACTTATCACCTTTGAGGGTGGTGAAGGTGGAGGGAAGACCACTCAAATAGTTAGATTAAGAGATAGTCTTACCAAAGCTGGTCATGATGTTGTAGTACTTAGAGAACCAGGTGGAACTGTCATTAGTGAGCAGATTAGAGAAGTTGTTCTTTCAAGTAAAAATGTCGGTATTGCCTTTACTACTGAGGTCCTTTTATTCCAAGCAGCCAGAGCTCAAATATATAGAGAAATTGTTTTACCTAGTCTTAAAGCAGGTAAAGTTGTACTGATGGATAGATCTAGAGATAGTTCTGTTGTATATCAAGGTATTGTTAGAGGTTTTGGAGAGAAGATGATTGAAGATCTTAATGATATTTCTACAAATAAAACTACTCCAGACCTTACTTTACTTTTAGATCTTCCTGTAGAGATTGGTTTACAAAGAAGAGTTGAATCAGGCAAGATGGATAGATTAGATATGGAAGCAGTAGACTTTCATCATCAAGTTAGAAAAGGTTATTTAAAGATTGCCAAAGAGAATAAGAAGAAGAGATGGCATATTATTGATGCTAGTCAATCACTTGAGAAAGTAGAGGAAGATATCTGGGATATTGTAAGTAAAAAGATCAAGTAGATATTGCGTTGTAGGGAGAAATAGTTTAGGTTTGAGATGCGATTAATATTAATTATTATTGAAAGGAAACTATGACAGAGAAAAAACAAAAACCAACAAAAAAAGATCTTGAAATGCTTGGTCAAGTTCAGGAAAATTTGGGTGAAGTACAGCGTCAGGCAAGAGTATGGCTTTCTCAGGCAGTAAAAGATGAAATGAGAGCAAGAGGGTTTAATTCGACTTCTCAAGTTGAAGCATTGACTAATGAAGAAATTAATGGAGAAGGTGGCTTTATTGACTCTGTAGAGTCAAGATATAGAGATATTATTTCCTCATCAGATTTAACAAGAGAAATACCAAATGAATTAGCTAAAACTAAGATTGGTGGCAGAGTAGAATTAAATAAAATGCTTAGGCAATTTGGGGCTGAGGAAAGAGTATCTAAAAAACCAAGACAACAAGAATAGTTTAAAATGCAAAAACTCCCCCGTGCCGTACGGAGGTTAATAGAAAAATTTGAAAGACTACCAGGCGTTGGTCCTAAATCAGCCCAACGCTTGGTTTTCTATTTACTCCATAATCCAGATCATGAGCTAGAAGACTTCTCTGAGAGGTTACTTGCTTTAAAGCGTGACACTGTCAGATGTGATGACTGTCATAATATCAGTGAGTCTAATCCTTGTCCTGTCTGTGATGATAGTTCTAGAGATAGAACTGTCCTTTGTGTAGTAGAACAACCTTTGGATATGCTTGCATTGGAGAGAAGTGATAAATTTAAAGGTATATACCATGTCTTACATGGAGCCATTTCACCCCTTAATAACATTGGTCCCGACCAAATATTTCTTCGTGATATCCTGAAGCGATTAGATGGGGTAGAAGAACTGATTATTGCCACTAATCCTACAATGGAGGGTGAAGCAACCGCTTTATATATTTCTGAAATAATTGAGAATTCTAATGGTAACAATGATCTTAAAATAACCAGAATCGGTCATGGTCTACCTGTTGGAGCTGATATTGAATATGCTGATGGAGTAACCTTGGCAAGGGCTTTGGAAGGCCGGAGGAAAATCTAGTTTTTGACTCTTTTGTCAATCTTTATTGCCCTTGATTTCATACTATTTTTGTTTTAATCTATTGATAGATGATAACTCAATCTAAACAAGAGGCCCTGTTTCTTAGTTTCATAATTTGGAGCTAGGTAACAGGGTTTTTTAGTATTAGCCGCCCTGAGGAAAGGTTTTTCTATGAACATAACTGTTCAATCAAAAACTTTAGAAGTTACCGATGCTTTAAGAGCTTTCTGCGAGAAGCAAGCTAGTAAAGTTGGCCGTTTTGGGAGAAATATTTCTCAAATTAATATCCACATTGAAAATATCACCAGAAAGAAGAATGACCCTACAGCTGCTAGTGTGCAATATAGCGTTGATTTACCTGGTAAAGTATTAGTTGTAAAAAGAACTGCTGTTAATATGTATGATGCAGTGGTCGACGCAACAAATGGCATTATGAGACAGGTCCGCAAAACAAAAGAAAAGCGCATTACTAAGAAAAGAGGTTAATTCTCTAACTTAAGTCTTGATAATTTAGTTAGTTTCGAGGTATTGTACCTGTATGGCAGATACTACTCAAGCAGCTCCAAAGAAAAATCCTTTAGATATCCTAGAGGATATTTTGGATAATGCAGAAGCACAAAAAGAAGATAATGAAGCAGCAGCTGCAGAGGCTAAGCTTCTTGCTGAAATAAAGGAAAAAGAAGAAGCAGCTCGTCAAGCTGATTTAGCTAAGTTAGAAGAAGAAAGAGCTAAGATGACAGCAATTGAGTCATCTCCAGAATCTCAAGCACGTCTTTCTCAAATAAAAGAAAAGTCAGAACAAAAGCAAGAAAAAGAAGATAACAGCAAAGGTTTTGAAATTAGACAAATGGGTCATACAAAAATTTAAAATATGCCAGGTCCTGCCCCAGGTCAAAATTCTCAATTAGGTAATCTCAATGCAATGGGTGGTGATCCTAGTGAAGTGATGAGCCAACTTCAAGGTGGTTCTAGTGCTGGAGCACAAGCTACTCCAGCTCCACAGCAACTTCAATCAATGCAGCAACAAATGGGAGGTGCTCAAACAGATCAAGCTCCTCGTGCCATTGGTTCTATTGGAGAAGAACTAGTTAAACGACCTTTGGCTGATATTGCCAAAGGAATTAAATCAATATTTTCTTTAGATAATTTACTTGGCGTAGAAAGTAATAAGCCAGACCCACAAGCTCAAGCAAAAAAGAAGCAGTTACATCAAAGATTTAATCAACTTTCACAGGAAGAGCAAGGAGTTGCAAGGGAAAGATATCAACAAGAGATGGAACGAAAGCAAAGGATGGCAGAAGAAGATGAAAGAAGTAGACAAATGAAAGCTCAATCAAAACAATCAATAGTAATGCCTTCTAGTCCACAAAAGGGCAATGGAGGACAATCAAAGAAACAGAATGCTATGCAACAATTACAAGATGATAGGACTAAGATAGGAAAGGTGCAGGGGGCTAGTTAATATTTTAGTGTATAATCAAATAAATGAAAAAGACAAAATTATTTACCAACTGCTGTATTAACCCTCTGAAATAAACTTGGGTATCTATTGTAGTGTGACCACCCAAGGGGTGGTTTTTTTATATCTAAATTATAAAAACTAAACAACCTAAGTAACCATAGTTTAGAAAATAATAAAAAATAATAAGTAAAAAAAATAAATAAAAAATAAGAAAGAAAATATGAAAAAAGAAACATTGAAAATAAAAAAGAATTGGAAAGAACAGGGAGTGGGATTTGTTTTAGCTCATCCTGATGATGAAGCTTTAATGTGGGGAATGATGGAGTATCTTTGTTGAGGCTGGTGTTCCTATAACTGTTATTTTATTAACTCTGGGAGAGCTAGGTTCAATAGCTGATCAACCCGGTTTATCTACAAATGAAGTAAAAGATGTTCGTCGTCAGGAGTTTACTCAAGCTATGGATTCTCTAGGGGCTGACTATGAAATTATGGGCTATGGAGATTTTGGTTTGGCAATGATGCCATTTAGAAATCTTGCCATGCCACTGTTAAATTTATTAAGACAAAAAGATTTTGCAGCTATTTTTTCTTTTCATCCCTATGAAATTACTCCTAATTTTGATCATCCAGACCATAATATAGCGGGTGAAGCAGCGAGGTTTGCGGCAGCAGGACAAGATGTAGAGAACCTTAAAACAGGTCCATATATTGCTAGTAGTGACTCTTACGGCGCAACAGAATCTAGACCAGAGTTATATCTTTGGACAACAGATAAAAGCAAGGCAACACATAAACAGAAATTAACAAAGAAGTCTCGTAAAAAGAGAAATAAATACTTACAAAAGCAGTATCCATCCCAATTTCCTCGTCAAAGTAAAAAGAGATGGGGTAGAATCTTTGATAAGATTACAGAGAATGGTAAAAGTCACTCTGAGTTTTATCAGCAGGTTCGTTAGAATAAAGATAAATATAAGAATAAATTATGAAACTATATAACACGTTAAGTAAAGCAATTGAAGAAATTAAAGTCCCAGAGGGTAAAGAGCTTGGGCTATATGCCTGTGGTCCTACTGTTTATGATTACACTCATTTAGGTCATCTTAGAAAATATACTTTAGATGATGTTCTAGTTAGAGCACTTCGTAAAGATGGCTATAAAGTAAAGCATGTCCAAAATATTACTGATGTCGGTCATCTTAGTGATGATGGAGATGAAGGAGAAGATAAGTTAGAAAAGGGTGCTAAGAAATATGGTGAGAGTGTTTGGGACATCGCCAAAAGATTTGAGAATTATTTCTGGCACAGTATGGATTTAATTGGTGTAGAGAAACCTGATATTAGCTGTAGAGCTACAGATCATATCGAGCAGCAGTTAGAGATGGTCAAGACTTTAGAAAAGAAAGGTTTTGCCTATGTTATTGATGGTGATGGAGTCTATTTTGATACTTCAAAATTAGATGACTATGGCAAACTTGCTAGATTAAAACTTGATGACCTTAAAGAAGGAGCTAGAGTTGAAACAAAAGGAAAAAAGAATCCGACTGACTTTGCTTTATGGAAATTTGAGAGAAAAGGAGAGAATAGGGCAATGGTATGGGATAGCCCTTGGCATGAGAGAAGTTTCCCAGGCTGGCACATTGAATGTTCTGCAATGGGTATGCACTATCTTGGGGATCAATTTGAGATCCATACTGGTGGTATAGATCATATCCCAGTTCACCATACAAATGAGATCGCTCAGGCAGAAGCTAGCTCAGGCAAGAAACCTTTTGTAAAGGTATGGGTCCATCATAATTTCTTACAAATTGAAGGTGAGAAGATGAGTAAGAGCCTTGGTAATGTTTTCAATATTGATGACGTTGTAGAAAAGGGTTTTGATCCAGAAGCGTTAAGACTTCTTTTCCTAACTGGTCATTATCGTAGTGAGATGAACTTTACTTGGAATAATCTAGCCGGTAGTCAAAAGGCTTGGAACAGATTGCTTAAAATGGTTATGAATTTACGAGATAAAGTAAAATCAGATGAGGTATTTTCTGAAAAAGGCCAATCAAAATTAGCTGCTAATTATTCTCAAAATTTCTATTCTGCAATTAATAATGATCTTAATACTGCTCAAGCCATTGCCACAATGTGGGACATGATGAAGGATAGCAAGCTTCCTGGTAGAGAAAAGTTATTCTTACTTTTTGATTTTGATAGTGTTTTAGGTCTTGGTTTAGAAGAAGCGTCTTTATCTAAGAATGCAACTTTTAAAGGTATGAGTAAGGTTAAAGCTCCACAAGAAGTATTAGACTTATTAGAACAACGTGATCAAGCTAGAAAAGATCAAAAATGGGAAAAGTCAGATAGTATTAGAGATCAAATTGCTGAGCTTGGATATAAAGTTACCGATGGCTCTAATGGTCAAGAAGTAGAGAAGCTTTAAGTTAAAGTTTTTGCTTTTTGTAAAATAGAATAGAACCCTTTATCTGTCACAATTAAGTGATCAATTATTCTTACTCCTAAGATTTCTCCTGCATTGATGAGGATCTTAGTAGTGGTTAAATCACTTTTACTTGGCAATAAATTTCCTGATGGGTGATTGTGGGCTAAGATAATAAATCGAGCTCTATTTTTTAGAGTAGGGACAAAGATCTCAGCCTGACTGAATTTTATTTCATCTACCTTGGGTTTAATTGTTTTTTTATTTATGACAGTCCCAGACGAATTTAGATAGAAAATAATCAGTGATTCATTCCTTTGTTTGTGTATCTTCTTGGTTAATAAATAGATGTCCCTTGGACTAGTAATTTTTGTCATGGTGATAATATGCACCATCTTCCTTGCATAGATCTTTCATAGTGCTTTTACTTAGAATAAAAGTTTGCTATATTGGATTAATATGCGAAAAGTAATCTCAGTTTTTCTCATCGGCCTATTTGGGTTGATGATACTACCAAAATCAGTATTAGCTAAACAATATGATAATCTCATCACCTTGCCTGTAGATGAAGCTCAAGAGCAAGAAATTCAGGCGATGGATACAAGTTTTGTTTTGGAAGAAACTGATGGAGAAGTACTGGGAACAGTTCAAAACGCAATTGTAGAAGATGTTGACATGGGTCCTCACTTCTATTTTGGTGAAGATATTACTGTAGATGAAGACTTAGTTGGTGACGTTTATGTCGCTGGAGGAACTGTAGTAGTAAACGGCATGATCGATGGCGACCTAATGGTTGCTGGTGGTACCGTAACTTTGAATGGTGATGTAAGCCAAGATGTCAGAGCTGCAGGTGGTACTTTGATGGTTAATGGCATGATCGGAGAAAATCTATCCATTGCTGGAGGAACTATTTTGTTTAGTTCAGAATCAAAAGTTGGGAATAGTATTGTCGCAGCAGGAGGAGAAGTTAGTTTAGATGGTGAAGTTTTGGGCAGAGTATTCCTCGGTGGAGGAGCTGCAAAGTTAGCAGGTAGTTATGGATCTGATGTTAATGCTCAAGCAGACACAATTCAAGTTGCTCCTGGTGTAGTTATTGCAGGGTCTTTAATTGCAGAAGCTGGTATAAAAGTTGATGTCTCAGAAGAGGCAGAAGTTATGGGTGAAAAGATGGTCAGTATTACTCCTGTAGAAGGAAGAAAAGATTTATCAGATGAAAAGATGAAGTCTGTTGGAGGTGTATTAGTTAAAGCTACTTTAGTTGAATTCTTTATGAAGCTTGCCATGGCAGTTGTTTCAGGAGGATTAGTAATATACTTCATGCCTAAACTTGTAGAACAGGTCTCAAAGACAGTTCTAGATGCTCCATTGGCAAATGCTGGTTGGGGTCTTGTTTACCTCTTTATTACACCAATAGTAATTCTCTTAGCTATGATTAGTATTGTTGCTCTTCCAATAGCGGGAATTATTACTCTCGTATACTTATTATCATTCATTGTTGCCAAATGGGCAGTTGCATATGCTGTCGGTATTAAATTAGCAAAGAACCTTAAAGTAAAAGCCTTAGAGAATAAATATCTTGGTTTTGCAGTAGGAATGCTAGTAATTAATGCAGTAGGTTTTGTCCCTGTCTTAGGATGGCTGGTAAAGACTATAGTATTCTTTATCGGAATGGGAGCTATCTTTAGCTTAATTAAGCTAAATGTATTATCTAAAAGCGCTAGAAAATAAATGAAGAAACTTGTTAGACCAAGGAAGGGGAGAAGATTTGCCGGTGTTGCAATTGGTATAGCTAACTACTTGAACGTTGATGTGACTGTAGTTAGATTAATCTGGGTCTTTCTCTTTATCCCAGGGGGCTTTCCAGGATTAATCCCATATATTCTTTGTTGGTTAGTTATTCCTGAAGAGAATTAGATAAAAATAAAATATTAGTGAGTAGATATTAAAAGAGCGTGGGGTGACCACGCTCTTTTGTATTTGTTTCTTATTTATTACTCTTTATGATCGGATATAGATAACGGTGAAGATATTACTGTAGTATGTTGCCGTTGGAAAACTAAAGTTATCCCCGTTACATTCTGAATACTGTGTTACCAAGATATCACCATATGACACACTGCATTCATTCTGAACTTCGTTCGTGATTGTGATGTACAACGTATTTGTATCTTCAGCCCACTGCATACTTGTTGCATGGGCTCCATTAATTACTGTTCCATTTTGAAAGAGTGTTTCTGGAGAGGAGTTGACTGTAATTTCAAATAATGCGTAAAAACGCATCATGTCATCATCAACATTTTGAAATACGAATTCTCGTATCAACTCATAAGCAGGCGGATAGATATACTCAAAGTTGAGTGCATTCATATCAAAGACAGGGGTAACACCCCAGTCTAGAATAACTTCTTCACCGTCCATAAGACGGGAATAATCACTAGAATCTTGAGCGAAACTGATTGTCGGGACGATAAGTGATAGCAGTAGAGCAATTATTAGGAATTTCTTCATTCTTTTGCTTCCTTTATATCATTCGTTACATTGTCGGTTTTGTATTATCCTTTCAGATAATATTCCAATTCATAATGACTGGTATATTACTTTCACTAAGCGTAAATGCAATATACCAGTCACTAATTTAAAGAGTTTTTAAAGAACTTTGAATGGTTATTTTAAGATAAAAATAACTTTATTCAAGGTCTTGAGTATAGCAAAACTAGAGGAAAATGTCAATATTATGGGACTTTTTTGCAACATTGATAAGTATTGTTTTTATGTATAATACCAATATGAATAAATCAGAAAGACCAAGGCAATTAAGATTAGGAGGGGACTTTGGAGGGGATACTCCTAAGCTAGTTATTGAAGCTCCCAAAAAAGAGGAGCAGTCAGAACATCCCAATGCACCTGAAGGAAGTACTCATATGATTGCTCAAGAAAAAGAGGTATTTTTTGCGATAGAACCTCAACCTGAATATGGCAGTGGTTCATATGATAATGTTTATACTGTCAAAAAACCTTTTTATGCAGAATATATAAGAGAAGAAGGTAAATGGGAATATTTTAAAGTTAAAGGAATGACTAAAGATAAACTATTTGGTGTTTTTTATAGAGGGAAAAGAATAGGTTTGGCTGAAGGAACTATTTTTAAAACAAAGAAGAGTAATAGGATAAAAATATAAACTATTTCTCTCCAGAACAAGGAGTAAACTCACAATTAGGTCCAGTTCTGCCTACAAATGAACCATCCGGACATTCTCTAGCTTCCATGGTACAGGCAACACCCTCTCCTCCTTGTGGGGGAAGTATTTCTCTAGGTTGTCCAGGAATATTGTTGACAAAATTCTTTCCATCAGGAGTATTACATTGTTCTGGATAGATTTCTAAAATAGGGTAGCCAGCAGCAGCACATTCTTCAAAGCTATTAATGTCTGCAATTGAAGCGCTTTTTGTCTTAAATAGAGAATATGAGAGTATCCCAATGATGATAATTAAAAAGGTAATGATGAGCCAAAGAAGTTTGGGGTTTTTCATATTATATTAGATTATAAACTAAATATTATTATATTTTTTATCTCATAAAATGACAAAGAGACAGGTGGGATGCCTGTCTCTGTCTGTGTTACTGAGTATGTGTGTTAGGCGGCTTGATCGAAAACGAAAACGACTCCCTCATTGATGTCATCAAGTTCTTCGTCGTAGTCATCATCTTCAATAACGGCGTTTATCAGGTCTTCAAAGATGCTTTGCGCTCTGTCAGCAGTAGGAGGTTGTCCTATGTCTGCCAGTGAGTCTACAGCAAAGTCTACATCTTCTGAATCCCAACTTATACCAGTTATTGAATCTTCATCTTCGATCTGACGGATGTCATAAGCAAGGCTGAAGTATTCACTTAAATCAACATCTTGCCATTTTCCACCTACCAGTTCTTGTACTGCCACAGG
Source organism: Minisyncoccota bacterium (assembly GCA_029881675.1). Taxonomy (GTDB): domain Bacteria; phylum Patescibacteriota; class Microgenomatia; order UBA1400; family PJMF01; genus JAHDXH01. The sequence goes on from JAOUMD010000002.1 coordinate 20,686, forward strand.
TTCACCATTTTCTAAGATGGCATGTAAAATCCGTGATTTCACAGGTAAAGCTCCTTTTACTCAGATTGTTAAGAAGTTACCCAATATTTGGATAACAGGGGAGTATTTTATCATTATTGGATTTAAATATCCATATATAATTGATTATAAGACTAGGGGAGAGTATAATCACCTCTGGTTTGAGCATAATGCTCAGTTGTTTAACATACTAATCAAAGTCCATTAACCTTATAGGAGGTAATTATGGCAAGCGTGACGAGACAAGAGTTTGAAGCAATGGTGGCAGAAGTGTTCAGTGATTATAAAGAATCTGAGAGATATAAAACTCCACTGTTATATCTTTACCCTGAACTTGATTTGAGTGGTCTTGATTTATCTGGAATGGAGTTGCACTGTCTTAATTTTGATGGGGTTAACTTTACTGATACAAATCTCTCACAGTGCAATCTTTATGGTACTTCGTTTTATGGAGCTATTTTGCATAGAGCGGTACTAAGAGATGTTCAAGTAAGAGCAGGAAACTTAAGTAAGGATTGGCGAGGAGCTGACTTTACAGGTGCTGATCTTACAGGAATGAGGTTAAGTGAGGTCTCGTTCAATGGTTACTATTCAAGTTCCAGGGAGAAGGTTCCTTTGGAAAACACTAACAAACATCTAAGAAGGTTATATAGGGGTAGTGAACTTGTAGTAAAGTTTGATCAAGCTATTCTGGTAGATACAGACTTAAGATGGATGCATCTTGAAGGAGTTAGTTTTGTTGGAGCTAATTTAACTCGTACAAAGTTGAGTTACTCTTTTTTCAATGGTGCTAACATGCAAAGAGCTATACTCAAAGGTGCCAACATTGAAGATGTTGATTTTACTGGTGCTAACCTAAGCCATGCAAACATGAATGGAGCCAGCATCGATAACTTTACCAAGTTTATTGATGTTGATCTCACTGGTGCAATTCTTATCAACGTTAACTCTGAACAGTCAGATAATAATCCTGAAATGTGGGCTTCAAAAATGGGACCGGTTATCATGATTAATGCTAACTGTACTGGTGCAGACATGAGAGGAATTTCTTTTTCTCATGTTATTAGTAAAGTTAACTTTACCAATGCAGATTTGGCACGTACAAACTTTTCAGAAATTAGCTTGAGCAATTGTGATTTCACAGGCTCAAATCTCTGTGGAGCAGATGTATCTAGCTTTATTGAGAGGGGGAAGGATCTTATCCTCATAGGAGCTAAGTTTGACAGTGCTACAAAGCAACCAGATGGCTGGTTCTGGACTCGCAAGAACAAGATGATACGAGTGGATTAAGGCTAAACAACAACAAACCAATAACAACAGAACCCAGTCTACATAGGCTGGGTTTTTAGTACCTACTACTGTGTATAATGCTAAATATTGTCTAATAAGTAGAGAAGTAATAAATAATGACAGAACCAAACAACCAATCAACACAACACAACCCAGTCGGAAGATTTATGGTAGCAGTAGGAGCTATTATTGAGTTAGAAGGTACTGGAAAGATCCTGCTTAATAAAAGAAGTTCTAAGTTAGATTGGCATCCTAATGAATGGGAGATTATGTATGGCAGAATTGATCAACATGAGGGTCCTGTGAATGGATTAAAAAGAGAAATAAGAGAAGAAACAGGACTAACTGATATTAAAGTAGGGGAAGTACTGAGAGTCTGGCATATCTATAGAGGACAAGAAGAGAGTGCACAAAATGAGTTAATAGGTATTACTTATCATGTTACTACCAAGCAAGAAGAAGTTACTATCTCTGATGAACATGATGAGTTTGGTTGGTTTGAACCTGAAGAAGCAATGAAGATGATTAATATTGAGGGGATTAGGGTTGATGTTGAGGGTTATGTGAATAGGGTGGGTAATAAATGAACTTCTTGATATAATTCCCCCATATGTCTTTATCTATCGGAATCGTTGGCTTACCTAATGTAGGTAAATCAACCCTCTTTAACGCTCTACTTAAACAACAAGCTGCTTTAGCTGCTAATTACCCTTTTGCTACCATTGAACCTAATGTTGGTATTGTTCCTGTCCCAGATGACAGACTAGAGAAACTCGCTGAGATTGCTGGTACTAATGTAATTAAACCTGCCACTGTAGAGTTTGTAGATATTGCAGGTCTTGTAAAGGGTGCTGCAAGTGGTGAGGGACTAGGAAACAAGTTCCTAGCTAATATTAGAGAAGCAAATGCGATTGTTCATGTATTACGTGCTTTTGAAGATGACGACATTATCAGAGAAGGTTCAAAGAACCCTACTGAAGATCTAGCTATTATCCGTACAGAATTACAACTAGCTGATCTAGCTACAATGGAAAGACAAAAAGCTCCAAAAGGCAAGATTACTACAGAAGATTCCTTACGTTGGGAAGTTGTTCAACTGTTCAGAGAGAGATTAGATGGGGGAGAGAATATAAGGAATAGTAAGGTGGCTGATCTTAGTGAAGATGAGGCAAGGATTGCTCAGGAATTTGGCTTAATTACAGCCAAGAGAGAGTTATTTGTTCTGAATGTCTCTGAAGAAACATTACTTAGTGAGTCAATTGGAGTTTTAACAAAGAAGTATAGTGAAGAATTAGATGTCCCAATGGATAGTGTCATTGTGATGTGTAACAAGATTGAAAGTGAGCTATCTAGCCTAGGTGATGAAGATGCTGCACTATATCTAGGGGAGTTAGGCTTAACTGAGAGTGGTTTAGGTAGATTAATTAAGTCTGCTTACTCTGTTCTTGGTCTACAAAGCTATTTAACTGTTGGTGAGATTGAAGTTAGAGCTTGGACTGTCAGAAAAGGAGCTCTTGCTCCAGAAGCAGCGGGTGTTATTCATACTGATTTTGAAAAGAAATTTATCAAGGCAAAAGTAACCAGCTACGAAGACTTTATTGCTAATGATGGATGGAAGGGTGTCAAAGAAAATGGAAAATTAAGATTAGAGGGTAGGGATTATGTGATGCAAGAGGGTGATATTGTTGAATTTATGATTGGTGGTTAGGGACAAAATAGAGCCATTCTTTCCTTAACTATTTGTTATTCTATGATATAATCCATGTCTAATATAAATTAAACTTGCTCATTCAGGCATTTGCTTGAAAACCAACGCTTAAGGGCAAGTAATAAAGGAATAAGCACCTATGATGAAACTCATCGCGGATAATACCGTTAAAACTTACGAGTTTACTTACCTGCTTCCTGAATTTTTAACTACTGCAGAAGTCGCAAAGGCTACTGAAGAAGTTGAAAAATTAGTTAAGAAACATAAAGGAAAAATTGTTTCTACAGAAGACTGGGGTAAGAAAAACTTATCTTACAAAGTTGTAAAAGGTGGTAAAAAACATGCTGATGCACTTTTTACTCACATGATCTTAGAATTCGAACCAAAAAACGTTCAAAACTTTGAAAAAGGAGTATACCTTAACGAAGGTATCCTTAGACATTTACTTGTTGTAGCAGAAAAAGAAACAAAAAGCAGACTTACAAAGAAGGAAGACAAAGAATAGTCTAAGATTATTGTCAGAATTGTGGTTTAATATGGGCACAGTTATAAATAGAGCCTTAAGATAAAGGCCAAGACCCACTCATAAGGGTACGAAAGGAAGATATGTCATCAAGATCACTCAATAGAGTCACTTTGATTGGAAATTTAACAAGAGATCCGAATCTCAGATACACTCCAAGTGGAGCATCAGTCTGTTCATTCGGTGTTGCTACTAACAGAAGCTGGACTCCAGCTGACGGAGGTGAAAAGCAAGAAAAAGCTGAATTCCATAATATTGTTTCCTGGGGAAAACTAGCTGATATCTGTGGTCAATTACTACATTCTGGAGATAAAGTATATTTAGAAGGAAGAATCCAAACAAGAGACTGGAAGACTGATGATGGTCAAGACAGAAGAATCACTGAAATCGTAATTGAAAACATGATTCTTTTAAACTCAAGATCAGGCGGTTCAACAGCAGGCACAAGCCCTAAAAACGCTCCAATGCCAGAAGAAGGCCCTTCAGACGAAGATGTCTCTGACGAGATTCCGTTTTAACAAAGAAAAATTATGAAACAAAGAAAAAAAAGAATTAGATTACCTAGGATCAATAAGATCTCTGAAGACCACGTGTTTTCATACAAGAGAGTTAATGAACTTAGAAGATATATTACTGAGCAAGGTTATATTTACTCAAGAAAAGTAACTAACCTAACTCAAAAACAACAAAGAAGTTTAAGAACTGCGATTCAAAGAGCTAGAGCATTAGCACTTTTACCGTTTACTCAAACTCTCTAAGTTATTTTTAAAGTAAATAAGATAACCCTCTGCCTAGGCAGGGGGTTATTTGATTAAAAGAAAGATGAGTTATAATAACCCCTATGAAACATCAAGCAAATCAACCCCACGAGCAAGCAGAATTATCACGAGAATATCAAGATTATCAAGTAGCTTTAGAGCTAGCTGTTGATAGTGAGTTTTCTTATGACGAAGCTGGTGACGTTATCGGTCTTAGTGAAGTTCAAGCTTCTAAGGCTCTTACTTACAGACAATTATTTAAAGCAAGCAAGACAGGTTACTTCCTAGTTCTTGCAAAACATGCTGCTTTGGCTGCTGTCGAGATTGCAAATAATTCTGGTATCAAAGAAGCGATGGCAATTCCAGTATTTAATTTAGCAAAAGTCTATGAAGAGATTGGGGAAATAGACCAAGCCATTAAACTATATGAAGAATCATTAAAACACATTACAGAGAATCCACCAATTCACCATGATAGGGAGGCAGTGAGACTAGACTTTAAAGCTCATTTATTAATTGCTCGTTTAAGAAAAGGAGAAACAGGTTTAGAAGAAGATATTGTTGAAGTATTAAATAAAATTGAAGCTGATGACAAAGAGTCTAAATACAATAAGAATGTTTGGGTTTCTGGAGGATATCTTAAATTAGCAGAAATTTTAAAAGAGTTTAAATACCTAGATATCGCAAGAAAAATTATTGAGTCAGATGAACGATTAGAGCTTAGAAATATCGAGTGGCAAGAGTTGTCAAATGAGTTAGAATAGATAATCGATGAAAAAATTCAAACTTACTTTCAATATATTAAGAAATGTTACCGTTATCTTCTTAGTCCTTATTTTAGGAGTAGTAATAGGAACAAAATATGGAGATAAGTTATCATTTATTAACCCTCAAACTAATAAATTTGAATTTAATGTAACAAATATTGCAGCCCCTGAAGAAAATAAGGATGTAGATTTTTCCCAATTTTGGGAAGTATGGGGTATATTAGCTCAAGACTTTATTGATCAAGATAAGCTTATAGATGAAAAGATGGTAGATGGTGCAATTTCTGGAATGACAGCCTCACTTGGGGACCCTTACACAATGTATTTACCACCAGAAGATGATAAAAGAGCTGCAGAATCACTAGCAGGTGCATTTTATGGTGTTGGTATTGAACTTGGATATATAAATAAAACTGTTGCAGTTATAGCTCCACTTAAAGGAATGCCAGCAGAACTTGCTGGAGTTCAAGCAGGTGACTTAATCATTCATGTCAAAGATGAGTTATCTGGATTAGATGAAGACACTACTGAATGGACTCTTCAAGATGCTGTAAATAATATTAGAGGTGAGCGAGGAACTACTGTAACTCTTACTTTACTTACTCCAGAAGCAAATTCACAACCAAAAGAGATTGATATTGTTAGAGATCAAATCCTTATCCCATCTGTTGAACTATCATTTGTAGAGCATGATGGTAAAAAAGTTGGTCTAATTACACTCTCTAGATTTGGAGAAAGAACTGGTAAAGAATGGGATGATGCTGTCAGTGAAATTCTTGCACAACAATCTAGTTTGTCTGGTATCTTACTTGATATGAGAAATAATCCAGGTGGATTCTTTGATGGAGCAATCGATGTTGCTAGTGAGTTTATCGACAACGATGTAGTTGTCTCACAGCAAGGTAAATTTACAAATCATGATTATAAATCTGAAGGTGTCGCTAGACTAAAAAATATTCCATTAATGGTCCTAGTCAATAGAGGTAGTGCTTCTGCCTCAGAAATTGTTGCTGGTGCGCTTCGTGATGATTTAGGGATAAAACTAATCGGTGAAAAAACCTTTGGAAAAGGTACAGTTCAAGATAGAAGAGAACTAGAAAATGGGGGTGGATTACATGTTACCGTAGCAAAATGGGTTTTACCTGGCGGTAGTTGGATTCACAAAGAAGGTCTTGAAGTAGATGTTGAGGTAAAAGACGATAGTGCTACCCAGGAAGATGAAGTAGTCTTTAGGGCAATTGAAGTACTTTAAATTACTCTTCAGGGTTTTCGATCAACTGTTTTGTTTCACTAATCACTTTAAATAAGTCACCTTCTAAAATATTAGGTAGGTTATGCCATGATTGTTTGACTCTATGATCTGTAACTCTGCTTTGAGGGAAATTAAATGTTCTAATCTTCTCTGATCTCATATTACGACCGATGGCACTACGTGCATCACCAATCTTTTTTGCTTTTTCTTCTTCCTGAATTTCCCAAAGTTGAGAACGAAGTAATTCTAAGGCAATTTGTCTATTTTGGACTTGTTTTCTTTCTTGTCTGGCACTAACTTGAATACCAGTTGGTTTATGAGTTAATCTGACAGCACTACTAGTCTTGTTTACACTTTGACCACCAGCTCCACCAGCTCTAATAAATTGCCATTCTAAGTCTTCATCTCTAATTTCTACAGCACTGGAATGAACTTCTGGTAATACGGCAATAGAAGCTGTAGAAGTATGGATTCTACCTTGTGACTCTGTGGCAGGAACACGTTGGACACGATGAACTCCTGATTCATATTTAAAAGTAGAGTAGGCAGTAGGGCAAAGTTCATTGAACTCATCATTATCTGATCTTGTTTTTCCTTTTACCTTAAAGATCATGTCATCAATATGTTCTACTTTGAAACCTACAGTTTCAATAAAACGAAGATACATTCTTTTTAAATCTTCAGCCCAAAGCTTAGCTTCATCACCACCAGCACCACCTCTGATTTCAAAGATACAGTTTGTAGCTTCAACACCTTCTTGTGGTTCATCAGATTGAGCTGATTCCAAGTCACTAGCAGCTTTTTCTAAAGATTCTTTTTGTATTTTGAGTTTCTCAATTTCAGCTTTTGCTAATTCACCAAGTTCAACGTCAGAAAGTAGAGCCTCATTTTCTTCAATTTGGCTTTGTAACTGATTGATTTGGTCTTGGTAAGGATTAAAACTCATAATTGATTCGATAATTCTGATGTCACAGAGACAACATAACTTTGATTATACCTTAGGGAGTTAACTAAGCTGAAACTTCTTTAGATTCTTTAGCTTCTTGTTTTTCTTCAATTTTTAAAGAGACTTTTTGGTCAGCTAAAACTTGTTGGTAAGATTTTTCTTCACCAACTGGTTTTTCAGTAGTTGCAACTGCAGCTTGTGCAGCCTTAGCAGATTGTTCTGCTTGCTTCTTTTTTGCAGCAGCCATTTTCTTCATAAATTTCTCGACACGACCTTGTGTATCAACAAATTTTTCTTCACCAGTGAAGAATGGGTGACATTTACTACAGATATCTACGCTAAGAGCTGTATCAGATGAACCAGTGGTAAAAGTTTCACCACAAGCACAAGTAATTACTGCTTCATTATTCCAATTTGGATGTAAGTTTTTTTTCATATTTTTCTTCTTTCGCTCTTGCTAGTTTACAAGTGCTACTACTAGAGGAGGAATTATAACACAAGAGGACTGAAATCGTAAGAGAAAGGAGTGTTATTGGTTGTGATATAGTTTTATTAATTGATATTAATTATTTAAATAATATGGCTAGAAGAAGTACTTTGGCAGAGAGAAGTGGCAGTGAGAAAGTTATGGCACCGACACGAGTAAAAGAAGAGCTGGGTAGAGGTTCTATGTATAGAGTCCAAAGAAAAGGTCATCAAGGAAATGGTTATCCAGACACTACCCAATGGAAAGGAGCTCCAGATTCATATGGTAAAGAAACACCCGATGCTAGAGAACAAGCTTATGCAACTTTAGAGAGTAGGAAAAGACCTATTCCTAAGGCTGCGGTGATGGATTTTGAACAAAGAGAAGGACTATCTCCGACAAGAATAGCCAAGTTAATACAAGAAAACAGAATTATTTTTAGAGGTGGGAAGTTAGAAGAGGTTCGTTAATCTTTATTAAAGTATTCTCTATCTAATCTTTCCTCAACTTCATCACCGACTGGATCGTCCCCAGGCTGGTCAATTCTATATCCCAGTGGGTCAGTTCCAGTGTCATTTAATTTACGTGGACATGTGTCTCCATCAAAATGTTTTCCTTCCCCTTGATGAGCATATTCATGAGGATCAGAATCTTCTTTTTTTTCGTCTTCTTCTGTTTTAACCCAATCTCCATAAACTTCAACTTGTTTACCTGCTTCTTTTCCAGGGATACCTCTATCCATGTCTAAATTTGCCCCAGATAAATATTCTTCCCAAGCTGCTGGATCATCTGTTTCTGGTGGATTTGCTCTTGGTTTTTCTCCCATATTATTTCTTTCTTTTTACTCTTCTTTCCGCAATAAATACTCCTATAAAGATTACTAATAAAGACATCACTTGTACAGTATTTATTTTTTCTCCAAGTAAGATAAATCCTAATGGAATATAGACTAATGGTTGGAGATACCAGAATAAACTGGCTTCTGATGCTTCGATACCTTCTTGACCTTTAATATATGCAGTTAGACCAATGATTGAACCAAAGACTGCCATATAGAAAGCAGGCCAGAGCACTGAAATATTACTTAATTCTGTACTGATAAATGGAATAAGTGAAAGAGGATTGAAACTTCCAATTTCAAATAAGCTTAAAGAAGCAAATATAACTAAGCTAATGTAAAAACTGATACTACTAACTAATAACTTTGGGATACCCTGGTATGTCTTCTTTGCTAATGGGAAATAAAAGAGGTTAAGAACGTTATGGAGTAATATTAAGAGGTTTCCCCAAATAGAAAATTTTCCAAACTGGCCATTTAAAGCAAAAATAGGGGCTAAAGTTAGAATAATGGTTCCAAAGAAGGCAATAATTAATCCGAGCCATTCATGACGTTCTTGTTTTTCTTTTAATAAAATAATCCCACCTAAAGTAACAAAAATAGGAACTGTAGTAGTTAAAAGATTTGCTTCAAGTGCAGAGGTGAGTTTTAAACCAGAGTAGAGGACTGCTAGAGCAAGTCCACTACCAATTGTTTCAAGGAGAATAATATTTTTTAAGTTAACTTTTTTTAGAACTGATTTTTTGGTTTTTTTAATTGTGAAGAATAGAATCGGTAAAGCAAAAATACCAGCAATTAAGTATCTATAAAGTAAGTATCGAAATGGAGTAGTAAACTCAAGGGCAGGTTTAATAATTACAAAGGCAGCACCCCAAACAATAGTATTGATTAGGAGAAAAAAATAAGACTGGAATCTTGTATTTCCTTTTTTAGCCACGATTTAGCTTATCATTTTTTCCTTCTGGTTTGTATCTTTGGAAAAGAAGAGAGTCTTGTTTTATGACTATAAATTTTTATATACTGCCTTAGTTAATAACTAACAGAAAGATTAATATGTGTGGAAGTTGTGAAGAACATAATATGAGTGGAGCTAGTTGCTCTTGTGAAGGTGGCGAATGCTCATGTGGTGACAAAAAAGAAGAAGGTTCTTGTCCTGACTGTGGATCAAAATCATGTGCTAGTAACTGTAAAGAATAGTTAGATAGCTATAAAGTTTTAAATAGAAATAGTAAGCAGCTGGAGATTATTTAAGAATCTCAGCTGCTTTTTCTATGGTGACAATTTCTTGATTACCAGAAGTCATGTCTTTGACAACGACTTTACTTTCTCCTTGTTCAAACTCGTTTTCTCCAATGATGATAACAAAAGGAATATTTTTGCTATTAGCATACTTAAATTGTTTACCTAGTTTATCTATGGCAGGGTAGACTTCAGTAGCGATACCTTGTTTTCTTAGATATGAAGCGCTGGCTAGGGAAGCAAGTTTATACTTTTCTCCAAAAACTGTGACTAATACTTTACTAGTACTATTTTTCTTTGGCAGTAATCCAAGACTTTGTGCTGCCTCAACTGTCCTATCAAAGCCAAAAGCAACTCCAACAGCAGGAACATCAACACCACCAAGTTCATTAATGAGGTTGTCATAACGACCACCACCACCACATGAACCAGAACCATATTCTGGCAAGTTAATCTCAAAGATCATCCCAGTGTAGTAGTCTAGACCACGAGCCAAGAATGGGTTAAAGACTAATGAGTCTTTAGGTACTCCAAGTTTAATTGCCCCGATAACAATAGATGATAGTTCTTCTGAAGGTTTACTTTTTTCTAAAGTTTCTAAAGCTTTTGTAGCATTGTCCTTACTCAGACCCTTTTCTACTAATTCTGCGACAACCTCTAGCTTTTCTTTTTTATCTAACTTATCTACAGATTGAATAATAGAGTAGACGTCTACAGAGTCAGTCACAAAAGGAGTTAAAGCCTCAATGAGAATAGTTCTGTCATTAAGATTTAACTTAATATTTTTAAAGCCAATGTTTTTGTAAGCAAAGTAGCTACAAGCTAGAATTTCACTATCTGCAATATTTGATTTGCTACCAAAGATATCAATATCACATTGAGTAAACTCACGATATCTACCTTTCTGAGGCTTATCTGCCCTAAAGACATTTTGAATTTGGTATCTTCTAAAGTATTTAGGTAACTTTCCTTGATATTGAGAAAGAACTCTAGCACTAGGGACAGTTTGGTCATATCTTAAGGCCACACTACGATCACCCCTATCTTTAAAGGAGTAAACTAGCTTGTCTGCTTCATCACCATATTTACCAAGCAAGAGAGATGCATACTCTAAGGTAGGAGTTTCAAGAGGTTCAAAACCGAACCTCTCAAAGGTTTCTACAATCTTTCCTTGGACAACATTTCTAGCCCTTTTTTCCTCTGGTAGAAAGTCTCTGAAGCCTTTTAGTGTTTGTATATTTTTATTTGACATATTATTTATTTGTGCCCGTGAGGGTGATTTCTTTGTTTTATTGTAACTTATTATAATTTATCAGGGTGAATAGAGTCTAATTAATTATTTTGATTATTTTTTCTTTAATTTTGATTTTTTCTATTAAAAAACTCCCTGAAGGGAGCTAATAATAAATACAACAATTAACCCCCTTAAATATGAGAGTTGTGATGAGCTACTAGTTGAGCTGTTATGTTTGTATTCATAGGAGTATTGTAGCACATCGTCTAAAATAACTATAGGATTGTTAAGTCTTTTTATGATAAATACTTATAAAGTAATCTCTAAAGTCTCTTTTTTATTAAAACAAATGGTGTTCTCATATCTAATCCCAAACTTACCTTTAAGGTATATTCCAGGCTCAATGGTAAAGATAATATTATCCTTTAGTTTTGTTTCTTCTTTCCAATTAATTGAAGGAAATTCATGAATATCCAAGCCTAAACCATGCCCAGTAGTATGGATAAAGAACTGCCCATATCCAGCTTCTTTTATATATTCTCTGGTTGCTCTATCAATATCAGAAACAGGCTTATTTATGCCATTACGAGCAGCATTAAGACCTTTTTTATATGCACCGTGGATGATTTCTTCTACCTTTTTATACTCCTTGGTTGGATGGTCTCCAAACCAAAAGCTTCTGGTCATGTCTGATCTGTATCCTTTGTAAGTGGCACCAAAGTCAATCAATACTGCCATATTATTTTTGAGTTTCTTATCTGTTGGCTGGTGATGGGGTAGAGCTGAGTTTTCTCCAAAAGCAATAATAGTGGGGAAAGCTGGTTTCTCACTACCTTTTTCCTTCATTATTTTTTCTAAGAGTTCTTTGACCTTTTCTTCTGTAATTCCTACTTTAATTTTCTTTTCTAGTTCTTGAAATGATCTCTTGCTGATTTTAGCTGCTTTCTTGACATGGAGTATTTCTTGTTCATCCTTAATCATTTTTTGATGTGGGATATGGGTAGGAGACATCTCTGTTATTTTTACTTCTAGAGAACCAAGTAAATCTGATTCTGATACATATGTTTGAGATTTATTAATTTTGATTTCTTTTATATCGTCTTTTTTGATAATTTCTTTGAGGTGGCTAGTTAATTTAGATTTATATATATCTGGGTAGTATTCTAGACAATTATGTTTTGTTAGAGGGTTAAAACTAGAGTAGAGAAGATTGGCTGATTTTTTTGTAATAACTAAATATGATTCTCGTTCTTCAGAAACTAGGAAATTAAAACCGGTGTAGTAGTGGATATCACTTTCTTTTGTGATAAAAAGAGCTGTGTGGGATGGTAGTTTATCTTGAATGAACGAGAGACGATTTTTATTTATCATCTAATTTACTCTTCATCGATGATAGTGAGAATCCTGACTCTCTTAGCAATTTTTTCACCGTCATCATCAAAGGCGATGATTAAGGCTTGAGTATCTTCTTCAATATCTGTTCTGTTAATTTCTTCACCATTAAGATCTTCATATGAAGTCTTACTGTTTAATGTAATAGCAGTTTCTTCTTCCCCTGATCTAGGAGTGACAGTCAGTTCATATCTTTCAATGGCACTAATATTTCCAATTGTTATATAGCTAGGTCTTGGTCTGAGAGTTTCTCCAGAGACTAAAATTCTCAGAGGTTTAAAAGTATCATCTTCTATTATGCCCATGATAACTAACCAGTTTTCTACAGCGATGTCAGATAAGACTATTTCTTTGCCATCCTTGAGAATTTCTACATCCTCTGTAATTGGGATGATTCTGGTTGCTTGATTTGTTTTTACAGTGATTGCTTCTTCACTAATTCTTTGAACTTCACCAATAAAGCCTTGTTTAGTAGCGTCTAAGTTAGAAATAATGCCTTTAATCTGCTCTTTTTTTTCTTCAACAATTTTTTCTATTCTTTCTTTGAGTTTTTGTGTAGTCTTACTTGAAAGAGAAGCATCTAGGACAACAGATTCTTCTGCACTGACTAGAGACACAACACTTAAACTCAATGAGGCTATTAGGGTTAATGATAGTAGAAATCTAAATAGGTTATTTTTCATCTTGATCATTTGAGTCACTACTTGCATCTGTTATTTCATCAGCAGTTTCTTCCTCAGGAGTTTCGATTAAAGGTTTTGTTGTATAGATAACAGTTAATTCTTCTGTAGTTAGTTTACCATCTTCATTAATTGAGTTTATTTGAATGATATTACTGCCAACTTCTAATGTAGCCGAAATAGAGAAATTACCTGACTCATCTGCAGTAGTAATGAATTCTTCTTCATTAACTAGGATAACGACAAATTCATTATGGTTTGTAGAACCAGCAATAGTAATACTGTCTTCTTCTTGAATAGTTTCATTTAAAGGAGAGTGAATTACCAGATTACTAAGGATGTCAGCACTTGCTTCAGGTGAAGGAGATGTTTCTAAGGTTGTGTTTTTATTCTTTGGAGTAAAAATTATCTTAGTGCGGTATACTCCAAATACAATAACGAGACCAACCAGTAGTCCAATCAAGATAGCTAAAAATAATTCTTTTTTCATTTGGTAACATATTATAATTAATACTGGTATATATTCAACTTGAGTATGGAATAAGTCTTTGATATTTTAGTATTTAACAAGATAAATGAGAGGTAAATAATTATGGAAATAACATATTTAGGTCATAGTAGCTTTAAATTAAAGGGTAGTGAAGGGACTGTTGTAACGGATCCTTTTGATGGTTATGTAGGCTTTAATATGCCTTCAGCTAGTGCTGACATTGTAACGGTGTCTCATGATCATAAGGATCACAATAACACAAAACCTATTAGTGGAACTGCTCGTAGAAAGAGCCCTTTTATCGTTGATCATCCTGGAGAATATGAGGTTGGAGGCATTTCTGTCTTTGGTGTAAAGACTGCTCACGATGATAATGGAGGAGTTGAAAGAGGAGATAATACTGTTTATTCAATTTTGATTGATGGAGTTAAAGTTTGTCATCTTGGTGACTTGGGTCATGAGCTAACTCAAGCTCAACTTTCAGAAATTGGCAGTGTAGATATACTTCTTTGTCCGGTAGGAGGAGTTTTTACTATTGATCCAAAGATGGCTGTAAAGACAATTCAAGCATTAGAACCAAGCTATATTATCCCAATGCACTATAAAACTCCAAAGCATGATACAAATGTCTTTGGTGAACTAAATACTTTAGAAGAGTTCTTAAAAGAATATGGTGCAGAAGTTACTCCAGAAGCAAAGTTATCAACTACCAAAGAAAGATTACCAGAAGAAACTGAACTAGTTGTTTTGGTAAATTAATAAATGAAGCCTAGAATTCCACCACATGATATGGCTGCAGAGGTATCTGTATTGGGTTCAATTTTAATTGACTCGGAGGCTATTATTCATGTTGCTGAAGTTTTGATGGCAGACGATTTTTATGAGCCTTCTCACAGAATGATTTATGAAGCAATGGTTTTACTTTTTGAAAAGAGAAAGCCAATTGATGCCGTTACGCTAGCTAGTGAGTTAAAAAAAGCAAAGACTCTAACTGAAGCCGGTGGAGCCTCAGCAATTGCAAAGCTCACTAATGAAGTTTCTACTTCTTCTAATGTTACTCATTACGCAAATATCGTAGCTGAATGCTCAATGAGGCGTAGTATTATCTCAACCTCTGCAGAGCTTGGAGAATTAGCTTTTGATGAGTCCAAAGAAGCAAAAGATATCTTAGATATCACGGAGCAAAAGATCTTTGCTATCTCTCAAAAACAAGATCGAGATGCCTTTGTCCCAATTAAAGATACTTTGTCACATAGTTTTGAGCGTTTGGATGAAATGCAACGTAACCCAAATGCGACAAGAGGAATTCCAACAGGTTTAGCTGACTTAGATAACATTTTGGCTGGGTTTGGTAAATCTAACTTAATTATCCTAGCGGCTCGTCCTGGTATGGGTAAGACTGCATTGTCACTGAATATTGCTCAACATATTGCTGTAAACGAGAAGCTTAAAGTTGGAGTTTTCTCACTCGAAATGAGTAAGGAAGAACTAGTTGATCGTCTTTTGGTATCTCAAGCTGATATTGATGCTTGGAGACTAAAGACTGGTAGATTGGATCAACAAGACTTTATGAAGCTTTCTGATGCAATGGGTGTTTTAGCTGATGCTGATATTTTTATTGACGATAAACCGGGTATGTCTATTTTTGAAATGAGAACAAAAGCAAGGAGATTAACTATGGAACATGGTTTAGATTTTCTTGTTGTTGATTACTTACAGCTTGCCCATGGAAGAACAAGAGATAATCGTGTCCAAGAGGTTGCTGAAATTTCTGGAGGACTTAAAAATATTGCTCGTGAACTCCGTATTCCAGTCTTAGCTCTCTCACAGCTCTCTCGTGCTATTGAGAGTAGAGGAGAGAAGACTCCACAACTTTCTGACCTTCGTGAATCTGGTTCCATCGAGCAGGACGCAGATGCGGTTATGTTTTTATACAGACGAGATGATGATATTAGAGAATCAGTTAACTTAAAGATTGCCAAGCACAGACATGGTTCCACTGGTGACATTGATCTTTACTTTAGAGGTGATAGATTGAAATTCTATGGTTTGGAGAGTAGACGTTAATTTCCTCTTTTTCAAATTAATTTGAGTGATACTTTCAATAGTGTATAGTTATGTCTATAAATGGCAAAGGAACTTAAGCAAAGATCTTTCATTGAATTATTGAGAGATTTTGTTTCTGACAAAGGTTTTAATTTATTTATTTCCACTTTCAGTCGTACTTCTCAAGACACTACTCAAATCCTCAAGAGTAAAGAAGACATCCTCAAATATTCTGAAAAAATTGAGTTAATCTCACTTGATGAGCTTAGAGATTTAATTCTTTCTGACGTAGAGAATAATAGTGGCTCAAGTGATTTAGGATACTTTGGAATGATAATTAATGAAGCTATTGAAGGTTTTGAGTTAGCACAATCACTTCTAGGTAAGGATGAGAGCAGAGGTGTGAAAGATCTGATAACTAAAGCATTGATCAATTACTATAACTTTTCTAATGAATTAACCACTCTTTTTGAGCAAGATGTCTTAGAAGAAAGACAATTATTGATTGAAGAATTTAAACTAAAGGTAGCAAAAACTAGGGATAATTCAAATTTAGAAATATTAACGTCCCATCTAGTTAAGATCGCAAAAGATACAAAGTAATTAAGCCTTAGTAAATCCAAAGAGAAGATAAACAAGCCCCCCTGAGAGAACCATAAAGATAAGAAGGAAGCCTAAGTTAGATTTAAGATTTTTTGAAGCTTTATCTGGATCAGCTGCATCTGCACTAATGATGATTACCATCGCAATAGCAAGCCAAATAATTCCTCTTAGAACAATAGAACCAAAGCTATCTATAGCAAAGGCACTAATAACAAGCTCACGAATAGTTTCTTCCATACTTTAATATGATTTGTTTTATGGGTAAAAGCAAGTGCTTTTTTTAATCTTGGGAATCTTTTTGTGCCGAGAGAGGGACTTGAACCCTCACGAGAGTGATCTCATGGGTTTTTGAGACCCACGCGTCTACCGATTCCGCCACCTCGGCAGGTTATAGATGGTATTTTACTCCGAAAGGTAGTATTTCTCAACGTAAGAAGTAAATTGCAGCCACTACAATTACCTGTGGTAATAAACCAAAGAACATATTTGGAGTGGAATGGTGAAAGAAATGATGAAGATTATAGATCGGATCTAGGAATTTCATTCTAAATTTAAGGAAGTTTCTTGGCGCATCTAGTAAGTCAGGCAGAATTCCAAATAATCCTCCAGCCCAAATGTGCCATTGAATTTGTTCTATACCTTTTTGAAAAAAATAATAAATTAATATTGCAGTAACAATTAATTCTCCAACTTCAAAAATAATTGCAGTGCTTTTTTTTCTTTTTCCTGAGTTCATCCCTGTCCCAAAGTCCCAATGAGGGATCCAATCGCCAAGATAGTGAGCAGCGATAGCTAGCGGACCATAGGCAACTGGGTGTGGGATTTGGGAGGCGATATAAGCTCCGGTTAAACTGTGTGGAATTGAAAGCATAGGAGGTTATTGTAACGTGTTTTTTTAAATGGCGCTATAACTTTACTGGTGTAATACTCTGGCACGATAATGATCTCTGGGTTATGATATCTCTATGTGGCCAGTTATTTTTTCACTAGGTAGATTTGAGTTAAGAACAATAAGTGTTTTCTTTTTTATTGCTTTATTTTCTGGATCATATGTTTTTTGGAGAAGAGGAAAGGAAGAGCATTATTCAGAAATGGACTTGTTTGACGGATTGATATTGTCACTTCTCTTTGGTTCACTACTTGGTAGATTAGCCTTTATTTTCTTTAACTTAGAACAATTGGGAGTTAATTTAATAAAGTGGTTAGATATTTTTACCTATCCAGGAATTAACTTGCCTGTTTTATTTATAGCAGGAGGTATTTATCTTTACCGTTTTTCATTAAAGAAACGTTGGGATGTATTTGAAGTTTTAGATTTTTCTGTAGGTGCATTTAGTTTATCTCAGTTTTTTATCTGGACGGGTTCGTTTCTTGACGGGACAGGTTTTGGAGTAAAAACAGATTTGCCAATTGGGATAGTATTTCCTGGAGTCTTTGAAAAACATCATCCAGTTCAGTTATATTTCATGATTTTTTATCTAGCACTTTTCTTATATTTAGTTAGAGTAGAGTACAACTACCGCACATATTCTTGGTATAGATTTGGAAAAAAGACAGCTCAGACAGGTTTTCTTACTAGTATGTTCTTTATTTTCTTTGGATTTTTTAATCTGATTATTTCTTTCTTCTCTTTACCTACAATTGTTGTTGGTGGTTTAAGGCTAGATTATCTTTTGAGTATTTTTGCTTTATTGTTTGGGATATTCTTACTGAGTATTCGTTCAGGAAGAATTTCTACTAAATTTTTTGGAAAGCGAAATAAACGCTTATTAGAAACATTTAAGGTTTGATGAAGAAATATTTTTATTACTTCCTTTTTTTCTTTTTAGTTTTGATTGATCAACTTTCTAAGTTTTGGGCAAGCTCAATGGGTTTTGTAACAGAAAATGGGGGAGTTTCATTTGGTTTGATGAATGGATTTGGAGGAGAGATTTATGTTCAACTGATTCTTTTGTTAGTTCTTTTTTATATCCTTCATAAGTCAATTATGCCTGCATTACTGAAAACATTTTTTCTATCAGGCGTTGTTTCTAACACAATTGATCGTCTTTTCCTTGGTGGAGTAGTGCAAGATTGGTTGCCTATACCTCTGGTAGGAATAAGGAATAACTTTGCCGACTGGTTTATCTTCCTCGCGATTGTACTTTATGTAATAAAATACGGATATGAATATAGAAATAATTTACGAAGATAAGGACATTATGGCCATTAATAAACCACCGGGAGTGGTTGTTAATGAAGCTAAAACTGTCAATGAGGATACTATTCAAAAGTGGTTTTGGGAAAAGCATGATGGCTTTAAAGACATTTCCACAGCATCTGCTAAAAAAGAGTATAAAAAACTAATCCCAGAAGATTTTGATGATAGCTTTGGAACACCAGAAGAAATATTTCAAACAAGACAAGGAATAGTTCACAGATTAGATAAAGAAACCTCTGGAATATTACTTCTAGCAAAAAACCCAGGGGCTTTGGTTAACCTACTATCTCAATTTAAAAAACGTACTACTAAGAAAAAGTACTTGTGTTTAGCGCATGCTAAGTTTGGTGCTCCTGCCGACACTATCTCATATCCAATAGCTCGTTCTACACAAAATAGAATGAAGTTTAGAGTAGATATTGAGGGAAGAGAAGCAACTACCGCGTATAAAGCAGTAGACTTTTATGACAAGCTAGATTTAGAAAAAATAGAAAAGAGTAATTTAGAGAATAAAGAAACATTATTATTAAAGAAATATAAGAATTCATATCAAGGGTTTAGCCTAGTAGAATGTTGGCCAAAGACTGGTAGAACTCATCAAATTAGAGTTCATATGGCCCATATTAAGCATCCATTGGTAGGGGATAAGGTATACCTTGGTAAGAAGAGAGTTAAGCTTGATCCTATCTGGTGTAAGCGTCACTTCCTTCATGCAAGTAAGATAGAGTTTACTCATCCAAAGACTGGTGAAGTTGTAGAGTTTGAAGCTGAATTACCTAATGACCTTAAAAAAGTTTTAAAGCTTTTGAAGAAGGTTGATTAAATTTTCCTATCTGTTTAAATAATTAATTTTTTAGCTATTCTTTTGCATAGTTTGTTTTGACATGCTTTAATGTTTTTATGCCTACACAACTAGAAGGAAAAAAACTATTTGATTCAATTATTGCTGCTACAGGCTCAGAGAACAGAAGGAAGATGCTTGTAGAAATAATGGATTGGATGGAAAAGCACGGTTTTAGTACGGATCATATTAAAGTTCATAAAACTTCACCTGACAGTGAAGCTGGAATACCAGAATCTGCTTCAATGGAAGCAGACAAAGTGGCCTGGGAAAAAACTTTAGTTGTTGCACTGGCTTTAGGATTAATAGGTAGAGAAGAAGTCTCTCAAGAACTATTAGATAAGTGGGAAAATATCATTATCTTAGATTCTAGTGAGAAAGGTCTTAATTTGGATCAAAATGTGGCTGTCTTTGGAGGTGATGTGGTAACACTTGTCGGAAAAGATATAGACCCAGATAGCCACTATGAAGAGCTATTAAAGTTAAGTAGAGATCTTGTGGGTGATGAAGAGCAGGATAGGGTGACAATTGAAAAGGATAAAGAAAAGATTAAAGATTTATATCGTAATCAAGATGGATTTTATGTAATGTACAAGGTCGGGATTGCATTGCTTGGGAATGACGAAGAAGGTCAGACTAGGGGAGTAACAGTAGCTTGGGATATATTTTTGAAGTTTAATCAATTACCTGAAGAGATGATTAATGATGCATATGAGGAAGGTGGGGATGCCTATTCTGTTGGCCCAAGAGTAGACCTTGCAAGTATATATGAAGATCATCGTGATGAGGATTTTGGTATTTTTGTCAGACAATCAGATTCTCCCGAAGATCTCTGGAAACCAATTGAAGTAGAGGTGATGAAAGGTCTTGTTATTGGAGGCTTGTTACCTCCACACCTGTGTCTTCAATTATTTGCTGAAATTGATCAGACAAAACCTATAAATCAAGGTAAAATAGAACCTAGAAAACCAAAAATAGATATAAGTAAAAAACCTATGCCAGAGAGATTCAGAAGCTATTTAGATAAAGTAAATATAGTAAATAATGAAGGAAGAACTACCTTAGTTTTACCTGAAATTAATGATGCTCAAGAGACAGTAGTTGAGTTAGAAGAAGACGGCAGCCTCGGAAAAATACCTGAAAGAGCAGTATTACTTCATTTAATGAGACTAGTTGATGATGAGAATAATCAGGCCTTAGTACATTCACTGTTTGACTATATTGTTCAAAATAAGTTGCCTATTAAGCAAGAAAGTTAAAGAAACTATAAACCCATAGTTTAGTAATTGACAACTATATTTAAATATTGTCTAATGCTTGAATACACAGACGTTAGAAGCGAAGCACCAATTAATTGTTCTTTGCTCCCAAGATACCGAACCTAGAGATAGGGGGAAAACCAAGTGAGTAAAAATAATTAAAGGTGTTTTTTTATTATTTAGCGTTAAAAATTATGAACAGTGAAGATGCCTCTTTGTGCTTCTTTGCTCCCAAGATACCGAACCTAGAGATAGGGGGAAAACCAAGTGAGTGAGAAGCTTAAGGAGGTATTTTTTATTAATTATTAGGTAAATAGATGATGTTAAACCCAAGAGAGAAAATGCCACATTTAATGATTGCAGCTACGGGATCTAGCAGAAGGGTAGCAAAGATGGTCGAAATGCTAGATTACTTTGAAGAGCATGGTTATAGCCCACATCATATTAGATATGGGAGTCTTTCTCCTGATGATGAAGCAAATGTAAATGAGTCTGATTCCTCGAATGCAGGAGAAGTAGCATTTCAGAAAGTATTAGCAGTGGCCTTATCCTTGGGTATTATTAAAGATGAGGAAGTAGAAGAAGATTTATTATTACAGTGGAAAGATATTAACAGAATTAATCCCCAGGAAAAAGAAGTTGATTTGCGTGAGCGTGTTTGTGTTTTTGGTGGAGACGTTGTTACTTCAGTTAGTGCAAAAAATGGTAGAGAAGAAGATTACAGAGAGTTGTTAAAGTTAACAAGAGACCTATCTGGTGAAGAAGAATATACAGATGGAGATATTGCTATTATTGAGAAAGATAAGGCAGGAATAGTAGAACTTTATACCAGTCCTGAAGGCTTTTTTGTAAAATATAACATTGGATTAGCTTTGCTAAGTAATTGTGAAGAATTTAAAACAAAAGGCTTGATAGTCTCTTGGGAGATACTTTTAAAACTGAGACCATTTCCTTTAGAAATGGTTGAAGCTGCCTACGAACAAGAAGGGAGTGCATTTAAAGTAGGTCCAAGGTTAGATTTAGCAAGTTTGGCTAAAGATTATCTTGACGAAGACTTTGGAATTATAGTTAGAGAAGAAGGTAAATCAGAGGCTCAATGGTTGCCAGTAGAATTTCAAGTTATGAAGGGTCTTGTCGTAGGAGGACTATTACCACCACATATGTGTCTAGATCTTTTTGCAAACTTAAATGAAGTTAATCCCTCTAGTGGGGAAGTGGTAAAGCCTTTAAAGGCAGAGATAAAAATTAGTTCTGTAGGAGTCCTATAATTTACTAATTGACATTTGTTTGTAAATATTGTTTAATACCCAAATACACAGAAGTTAAGTAGCAAAAGCACTAAAAAAGTTTTTGCTCCCAAGACACCGAACCTAGAATGCTAGGGGGAAAACCAAGCGAGTAAAAATAATAAAGGTGTTTTTTTTATTATTTAACAACAAGTATTAGTAAAAGAGACAGCAGAGTTACCTTCAAAGGTTCTTTGCTCCCAAGATACCGAACCTAGAAATAGGGGGAAAACCAAGTGAGCAAGAAGCTTAGAGGTATTTTTTTTATTTGAAAAATTATGGAAATATTTAATAAAAAACATTTAGCAAGTATTATTGCAGATAAGCGTACTGTTTATCCTAACTCTACCAGTGCCCAAAAGGCTGAAGGTTTGCAAATGGTCTTAAATGAAGCTTTTGGACAAGGTTCAGTTGCGGTTGAAGTAGTTAGAGCTCTAGCAGCAGACTATGAAGAAACAGATCTTCCCAATGCTAGAGAAGTAGCAACACAAAAATCAGTCTATTTCCAAGAACAATTAGGTGCAGGAACTGTTACAGCAGGGGCTGATACAGTTTTTAGAATTAAAAAAGATGGAAAATGGGTTAATTTATCTAAATTAGAAAGATTAGGAAGAGAGCTAACACAGCAAGAAACAATGGCTCAATATGAATCATTGTTTAATGTTCTTTGTAATCCAGAAAATGGAGTAGGGGAGATGATGTGGGATGTTTCTTTAGCTATCACCAATGGTGGAACTGATACATTTAATGAAAGAATCTATATTCAGTATGAGCCAATCGATAAAGAATTATTTGAAGGTTTCTTTTGGGAAGCTGTGGACAGTGGCATGATTTATAAATCAAATTCTAGAATGGCAATGGTAGAAATGTTAGCAGTGTCAGGAGCTGTAAAGAATATGGCCTTTTTAGGCAAAGGGGGAGAGTTAAAGAGAATGTCTAGAGAACCAAATAAAGAGTTATTACAATTAGCTATTACCGATGTTGTTACCACTATGCCTACTGCATATTTGAATGGATTAACAATGGATAATAGGGTTTTCTAAATAAACAATTTATATTAATAAGTAAATAAAAATCCGCTACTTTAGAAGAAGCGGATCTTTTTGTTGATTGTCATTGTTTTTGGTTTTTAGACCATTGCCAATGACGGTATTGACTACGGTGTCCCATGATTAACCATGGAACCCGCCTTATCAGATAGTAGGCAAATAATACTACAGCACACCATGCTACTTCTTCTGGACCCAACCGAACGGTAAAAGTCCATTCAAAGGATTTTTCATCGATGTCCATCCTGATTGCAAGTGCTCCCAGAACAGGTATGACGAAAAATAACAAGTGTTGCCATAGAGCCATTTTAACTTTGACTACCATAGGCTCTTTGTTTGGATCTTCCATTTGTATGTTTCCTCCTATTTGTTAATGTTTCGTTTGTATTGTGCTACACGAAACATTCCCATTAGGCAAAAAACAATGGTAGGAATTCTTTTGTAGAGGTAAAACATCACCCCTAAGACAATTCCGACACCAAGCTAAAAGAGAGAATACTTGACCACCAGAGCGGCCAATACGCAGATGATAGCTGTGTAATACAGTTGCCACCGGGCAGTCTTATATCCAAAGAGCATCAGTTTTGGTTGTGTATCATCGTTCATAGGTTTTTACACCCCTTTCATGAAATAGTGATTAAACACGGCCAAGGTTAGATATTATAGGATTAAATACTGGTTAAGTCAATTAATTTAAACAATATTTAATAATTTGAAGTGATATACTACTTCTATGCATAAATCATCAATTCCCCACAAGCTTGCATATTCCACACTCTAATTTGAGTTTTGTTTTTTGGTTACTACAGATTAAGTAGTGACTGTTATATTTATTTAATTGTTATTTTTAATTTAAGGATTTATATGTCACAAGATATTGTTTTTACACTTATCAAAAAAGAAGAAAAGCGCCAGAAAGAAATGATTGGATTAATTCCATCAGAGAATACTGTCTCTCCAGAAGTATCTAAAGTTCTTTCTAGCTGTCTTTCTAACAAGT
This sequence comes from Minisyncoccota bacterium, assembly GCA_029881675.1. Classification (GTDB taxonomy): domain Bacteria; phylum Patescibacteriota; class Microgenomatia; order UBA1400; family PJMF01; genus JAHDXH01. Next base: position 44,571 of record JAOUMD010000002.1, read on the forward strand.
ATTCAGAAGGGTTCCCTCACCATCGTTACTATGAAGGTAATCAGATCATTGATCAGATAGAGGATTTAGCAAGAGATCGTATTAAAGAGCTATTTAAGGTCCCATATGTTAATGTTCAACCATATTCTGGTTCTCCGGCTAATACCGCCATTTACTTTGCTTTAATGCAGCCAGGAGATACATTACTGGGTCTCAAGTTAACTAAAGGAGGACATTTAACACATGGTCATCCTAAAGTAACAATGTCAGGCCGTTTTTATAACCCAGTTCAATATGGATTGGATGCTAAGGACAGAGTAGATTTTGCAGAAGTTAGAAAGCTAGCTTTGGAGCATAAACCAAAGGTGATTGTTGCTGGTAATACTGCTTATCCATTTGAGTTAGATTTTAAGAAGTTTAGAGAAATTGCTGATGAAGTAGGGGCATGGCTAGTGGCTGATATTTCTCATGTGACTGGTTTAGTAATTGGAGGAGAACATATGTCTCCAGTCCCATATGCTGATGTGATCATGAGTACTACTCACAAGACTTTCAGAGGTCCAAGAGGAGCGATGATTTTAGTTACAGATAAAGGAATGGAAAGAAATCCTAAGTTAGGAAACAAAATTGACTCTGCCATTATTCCAGGTAATCAAGGTGGTCCACACAATGCTACAACTGCAGCGATTGCTATTGCAGCAGAGGAGGCAAGTAGACCAGAGTTCCAAGGTTATATAAAACAGGTTAGAAAAAATGCAGATACCTTATCTAAAGCTCTACAAGCTAAAGGTTTAGATTTGGTCGGGGGTGGAACAGAAACTCATCTGATGCTTTTAGACTTATCTAAAGTTGGCTATGGATTGGGTAAACAAGTTGCTTTTGCTATGGACGCTGCTGGTATTTATGCCAATGCAAACACGGTACCAAGCGAAGTAGTCTCACCTTTCTATCCTTCTGGAGTCAGAATTGGAACACCTCTTGTTACATCTAGAGGAATGAAAGAAAAAGAGATGGAAATGATTGCTTCCTGGATTGCAAAAGTAGTAGAAATTGTCAAAGAAGAAGAGCTACCAAAGGACAAAACAAAACGGGCTAGTTTTATTTTGGAATTTGAAAAAAGAGCCTTAAAGAATAAAGAGCTAAAAGCAATTAGAAAAGAAGTTAAAGCATTAACTAAGACCTTCCCATTGTTTACTTGGTAAATTCAATTTAGAAATTATTGTGAATTTACGTAGTAAGGCAGAGGTCTTTGCCACTGATTATAGTGGTGTCAAATATCAGTATGAGATTGGTCCTGTCTCTGAGGCAGCTCCTAATTGGTTTGTTGAAGGTCTCAATTGCCAGCTTTTAATCCATCTAGCATATAAAGAATTTTTTGAAGTTACTTTGCCTCAATTTTTGCGGTCTAGTGAGATGTTTGCTGATAGTGAATGGTTTTCAGAAAAAGGTTTAAATGAAATAGAAGAAGGGGATATAATATTTATGGGTCCGAGTTTTCTATCACCCAAAAGAGATCCTAATGATGAGGATGCAAAAAAATTACATATAGCTATGGTAACAAGCGTTGGTTTAAGAAATGAAATAGAGATAATTCATGCTCGGCATAATAAAGGAATTATTATTGAGTCACTTGAGTATGTTCAAAAGGTAAAATGGCCACATAAGAAACCATATGAAAAGGTTTTTGGAATAAAGGGGATAAGACTTTAGGTTAGGTTTAAGTTTTTAGCTTCAATCACAGTTAGGCCATTAACTTTTTCTAGTCTAATTTCTTTACCTTTTCTAAAGAGTGTAACTTCAAATTTAAGTTCTTCTAGAGTTCTGACCATTTTTTGGATATTTTGTCCTTGGTGAGGGTGGAATTCACAGTTAATAAATTTAACTTTTTCTCTAAGTTGTTTTCTACCCTGAGTTAAAACAGCTTGCTCTGCACCTTCAATGTCCATTTTTAATAAATCAATATATTGAGCATCAAATTGAGTTAAAGCTTGCTCAATGAAATATGAGAGAGGTTTTGTTGCTACTGTGATAGGTATAGTATTTTGAGTTCCAGTCCAATTACCTTCAACTACACTGGCAGTGGAGTGCCAGTTATTCTCTGCATCAGTATGAAGTTCAATATCATTAGTCTTATTTGAGACTGCAAAAGGGTAGGTGAAAACATCGGTAATATTATTTTCAAATACATTCATATCTAATAATTTATAGTTTCCTGGTATCGGTTCAATGGCAATTATTTTTGATCCAGGATACATCTTTTTGAAGTAGAGAACAGATAATCCAATGTTTGCTCCAGCATCAATGATGACAGGGGATGGGTTATCTGTTTCAAATTCATATGAGTTTTCAGCAAAGACATCTCTCTTTAAAGAATGATATTCTTCTGAGTTTTCATAATAGACGATGTAGTTTCCAAGTTTTGTTTTTTCCATATTTGGGTTAAGTTATTATAAAGCAGTAATAGAAATAAAGGTAAATGATATGTCACAACTAATTGGAGCCCATGTTTCAACAGCAGGAGGAACCGAAAAAGCCATGAAAAGAGCCTCAGATATTGGGGCGAATGCAATCCAAATCTTTTCGGGTTCTCCTCGGTTTTGGAAGAGGAAGAAACTGAGTGAAATCCCTACAGACAAATTGTTTTCAGAACAAAAACAATATGCTGTTAAAGAAATCTATATTCATGCGCTCTATTTGGCAAATTTAGCAACGGACAAACCAGAATTAGTAGAAAAATCTGTTAATGCATTGAAGTATGATTTGTCATTTTCTAGTCACATAAAGGCGAAGGGGGTCATAGTGCATGTAGGTAGTCACCAAGGTCGTGGTTGGGAATCTGTTCGGAATGATGTGGCAAATAGAATCAAAGAAATTTTGGATGATACTCCAAAAGACTCAATCTTCTTAATTGAAAACTCAGCAGGACAAAAGGGAAAGGTAAATAGTGATCTGAGTGAGATTAGATGGTTAATTGACACAGTTGGTAGTAAGAGATTGAAATGGTGTTTGGATACTTGTCATGGTTTTAGTGCTGGATACGCTTTGTCAAAAGATCAACAAAAGAAATATAAAGAAACAAGTAATGGTTTAATTACTGATGAAATTACTAAATATAAATTATGGAATGATTTGGTAGTGATTCATGTCAATGATAGCAAAGGTAAGTTTGATGGGGGAACAGATAGGCATGAAAACTTAGGTGAAGGAAATATAACAAGTGAAGCATTTAAAGAATTTTTATCTCACCCACAAGTAAAGAAAAAGCCATTGCTATTAGAAGTCCCAGGATTAGCTGGTAATGGGCCTGATAGTGAGAATATTGAGAGATTACAAGAGTTAGTAAAGTAAGCTAGTTTTGTGACTGATTTTGGATTAGGTAGTCAACATTTGGATTCATCATTCTAATTTTTTTGTATTTATACTTACTACCTTCCACAACAAATGTTTTACCATAACTTAGTCCCATTAAACTGAAAGCATCGATTATAATATCTGGACTAACCCCTGTTTCCATCAAGGCTGAGATAGCTAATAAGGTAGGGTCGTACTGTGTTTCATATCTAGTTGTAGCGTGAGCACTATATAGAATATCTTTTATTTCATTTGGAGTGTATGTTTTTGTTTCTTGCATAGATAAATACTTTTTATAACGAAAGCATTTTATACATATTTTTTGTATTAATGCAAAACACAGTAGCTGTTGAAACTACTGTGTCTACTTTTGTATTTAGTCGTCAAATCTGAGTGCTTCAGAAATGACTCCAAATATACCACCAATGATTGTGCCTATAATCAACCCTGTGATGTCAAAGACGCCAAGAGAGTTGACGACAAATGCACCAATTGTATTGGTGATTAGTAAAATGACAAAAAATGCAAAGAGTGAAGTTAATGCATTCACCAAGTATTTTGCAATTTGCCATTTAACTAGAAAACCTATTATGAGAGATATCACAAATAATAACATCTCTTATACACATCCTTTTTTGACTAAAGATAGGTTGATGACTATAAATTAAAAATACTATTTGTCAATCTTTATAACCTATCTACCAGATATAAAAGATGGTAAAATACATGTCTATGATTATCTTTGACGGAAATAAACTAGCAAGTGAAAAGAAAGAAGTTCTTAAACTAAGGGCTAGTGCTTTATTGGAAAAAGGAATCAAACCTACCATCGCTGCCATTCTTTATGACGGTGATGCTGGTAGCCAGCTTTATACAGATATAAAAAAGACTGTAGCTAGTGAGATAGGGATTGGATATCAAACAAATAGTTTTTCTCTTTCTGGTGGTGTAGAGCCTGTCATTGATTTAATAAATAAACTTAACAAAGAGGATTCAGTTACAGGAATAATTTTACAAAAACCGACTCGTAAGAGTTGGGCTTTTGCAAATGGTATTGAAGGAAAAGCTAAAGATATTAAAAAAGCATATAACCTATGGTGGAGATTACAGACTACAAATATTAGTGAACATAAAGATGTTGATGGGCTTAATCCATCTATCATTGAAGTAATTAAAGAAGATAAATTAGAAGAAAAAAAACGTGTTTTACCAGCCACTGCACGTGCTGTTTTGGAAATATTAAAGAGTGCAGATATTAATTTAGAAGATAAAAATATTGTCATTTTAGGCAAGTCAGATCTCCTTGGTATACCATTGTATAAATACTTTTGAGTAAAGAATATGTTGTAAAAAATTTGGGTAGAAATGAGTTAGAAGAGAGAGTCAAATTAGGTAAAAATCTATTCGACATTGATGTCATAATTAGTGCCACTGGAGTTAAGAATTTAATTAATGGTGAGATGATAAAAGAAGGTGCTGTTATTGTTGACGTTGGTGAACCGCGAGGAGATGTTGATTTTGAAAGTGTAAAAAATAAAGCATCTTTTATCACACCAGTTCCTGGTGGAGTTGGGCCAATGACTGTTGTTAGTCTGATGGAGAATTGTTTAGATTTAGTTTATTCTGAGTAAAGAGTAAAATATTTTTTACAAACTATTATCAAAAAAATGAATAATCAAGAAGGTCGAGGTTTCAGATTAGAAAAAGTTTTCAAAGGTCTTTCTATTGATAGATTAAAGTCAGTATTCACTAAAATAAGAGGTGAAGATAATGAGCCAGCAGAGTCATTTAAAGATAAAGGTTTTAAGTTTGGTGATAATGTTTTTTATGATGGTGTTATTTATAGAGTTGATGGTTTTGCAAAAGATGGAATAATCATTCAAAGATCTGGAGATTCTAGAACTGTTTTACCTAGTGATATCGCACATGTCTCAGAGGAAGCATTTCAAAAACTTGTTCGTGATGTTGCTAGAAATACACCCCCCGCAGATACTTTTGAAGTTGAAGATACGATGAAGGTATTACATGAGGCTGATAGACAGAAAAGTGGGAAAAGTAGTCCATTTCCCTATAAAGATTAAGTTAAAATTTATTGAGTAACTAACCTTGGAGAATCAACTTTCATCAAAGTATTCTTATCACACTTAAATTTATTCTTCACATTATGGCTTTTCTTTGCATAAGGACACTCTCCATCTTCAGTCACAGCTATACAATTTCCACTATCTTCATCTCGTAGTACCACCATGTTGAATGGTAGAGCAGCACAAATAGGAATAATTAATTTTGTGGGTAATAGTTGTCTCTCTTTTTCTTTATCAGACATATATAAGTTAATTATTTATAAAAAAACCAAATTTACCAGATGTATGATATAATTCTGTCTATATTAATTATACGCGTGAGAGTTATCTCTTCAACATCCTGTATTTTGGATAACACTCGCAAGATCTCTTTATAATATAAAGAGAAAAGAAAGGATAAAACGATGACAAAAATCGATTTTTCTAAATTGCCAGAAAAGGCACCTGAATATGATCTAAGAGAACTCTTAGAAGCTGGTTGTCATTTTGGACACCACACAAAGAAATGGCATCCAATGATGGCTGAATGGATCCATATGGAAAAAGATAAAATTCATATCTTTGACTTAGCTAAAACTGCTAGCCAACTTCAATTAGCATATAACTATGCATATGACTTAGGTGCTAAAGGTAAATCTTTAGTTATGATTGGTACAAAAAGACAAGCAAAAGAAATTGTAAAAGAAGCTGCTATAGAAGCAGAAATGCCTTACATAAATTCTAGATGGCTTGGTGGTACTATTACTAACTGGCAACAAATTGGTAAATCTTTAAAGAGAATGCTTGAAATTGAAAAAGGTCTTAAAGAAGGTGCTTATAAAAACTTAACTAAGTTTGAAAGAGTCCAACTTGACAAAGAAGCTAACAAATTAGCTAGATTCTTTGACGGTCTTAGACAGTTAAAATCAAGCCCTGATGCTTTATTTGTTATTGACCCAAAAAGAGAAAAGATCCCTGTTACAGAAGCTAACCTTAATGACATTCCTGTAATGGCTTTAGTTGATTCTAATGCTGATCCAAGAGAGATCTCTCTTGTTATTCCTGCTAACGATGACGCTGTAGGTTCAATTGAACTTATTGTAAAAGCTGTCGCTGCTGGTTACAAAGAAGGTAAAAAAGTTAACAAGAAGTAAAGGAAAAAAACTATGCCTAAATATACAGCCGCAGATATTAAGAAGCTTAGAGAAGAAACCGGTGCTGGAATGCTTGATTGTAAAAAGTGTTTAGAAAAAGCAGATGGTAACTACGAAGAAGCTGTTAAGTTTGCTATTGCAAGAGGTCTAGCTAAAGCAGATAAGAAATCAGATCGTGAAACAAAAGAAGGTTATATTGCCGCTTATGTTCATGCTAATTCTAAAGTTGCTGCCTTAGTTGAAATACTTTGTGAGACTGACTTTGTTGCTCGTAATGATGAATTCAAAGCTATGGCCAAAGACGTTGCAATGCAAGTTGTCGCGATGGGAGCTACAGATGTTGAAGAATTATTAAAGCAAGACTTTATTAAAAATCCAGACATGACCATTGAAGATCTCGTTAAGAGAACTAGTGGAAAGATTGGTGAGAAGTTTGTTGTTAATAGATTTACAAGATATACAGTCGGAGAATAAGATTTAATATCTTTAAGTAAGAAATATAAAAGCCCTTCTTTAGAAATAGAGGAGGGTTTTTTAGTGTTAGAATCTTTTTATGAAGAAGAAAGACTTACAACCAATTGGAACTACAGTAATTGTATTAAACAAGCAGAATCAAATTCTGATGGGAAAGAGAAAGAATGGGTATAAAGAAGGTCAATATGGACTGCCTGGAGGACGATTAGATAGGGGAGAGAGAGTGGAGGAAGGGGCAAAAAGAGAATTAGAAGAAGAGACTGGTTTAGATGCTAATAAATTAGAATATTTAGCTGTTGTAAAAGAATGGCAAGAAGATAATGGTTATGATTTTGTTCACTTTGTTTTTATATGTAAAGATTGGAAAGGTGACCTACAATTGTTAGAACCAGAAAAATGTGAGAAATGGAAGTGGTTTGATTTAGATAAACTACCTGATAATATTCTACCAGGACATCTGGCTGGGATAGAGACATTAAAGAGTGAAGATAAGATCTTTTTTAGTGATATCTAGTGAAAATTAAATATTTGTAATAGCTATTTATAAAACCACCACCTTGTTAAAGAGGGTGGTTTTTTGATATAAATCTCTATATGCCCCGTAGAAAATCTGCCCGTTCTAAGTCGCGGTCTTCATCTATTGTAAAAAAGTTTTTCAAAATTATTATTAGTGTTTTTATATTATTTATTCTTATAACTGCAGTATTATTTGTATTTTTTATTATTGTAAAGCCCGATAGTAATCATAAAAATATTGTATTCACTCCAGGAGAAAAGAGTGGAGTAGAGGGGGAGATACTTCTCGCAGAGTTTTATGAAAAAACCAATAGTATTTATGTAATTAAGCTTAACGGTGAGATTAAATCAGAGCTGATGGGTGGTTATGGAGAATATCAATTGAAAGCAATAAATGGAATTTTAAAAATTGATAAGAAGGGGAGAGGCTATAAAGAAGCTGCTTTTGGTCATTTCTTAAAACGAGGTATTGATCAAGTTGTTGAATATAAATCAGGATCAAAACTACCAGAAAATAAAATTGAGTTAATGAAATTCTTTATAGAAAATAAAGAAACAATTTTTGACTCACTGTTAATTAAAGACACTGATAGTGAAAATATTATTTTTCTAGAAATCAATAACAAAGAAGAATGGGAGAAATATTTAAAAAAACAATTAACATGGAAGATAAATGAAGAGTGTACAGTTGCTGTTGTAAACTCAACAAGCTCAGTCGGTCTTGCCACTGACTTTGGACAAATATTAGAAAATAGTGGAATTGAAGTAGTCCGTTCTACAAATAATATTTGGGGTGAGTCAAAAACAGCTTTTTATGTAGATAATCTAGATTCATGTGGACAAGTAAAACAAAGGGTAAAAAGCTTAAGCCCAATTAGTTTAGAAGAAGATTTAGATACAGGAAAGACTTCAGAATATAGAGCCAATATGGTTCTATTTATTGGAGATGAATTAGCTGAATATTTTAAAGATTGATTAATTTTTAGCTTGCTCTGGATCAGCTAAAGTACTACTATCAATTCCTTTTTCATGATCTGTGTCAGTGTGAACGATATCCATTGGAATATTTTCTTCGAGTAAAAACTTTTCATCAATATCATTAATTGTAGCAATAAGGTTTTTGTTTAATGGGAATGAGTGAATATTTTCATTTTGTTTAGATCTTGAAATTTCTTTGATATAAACACAGCATGACTTTGGAGTAGTTGTATGAACAAAACACTCATATTTGTTATCTCTCTTAATTAATTTAGTCAATCTGAAAGATAAGTCTTCAGGAAGTGTTCCAATATATTTACCATTACTTTCAACAGAGATGAATCTGTTCTTAATTTTAAGTTCACAGATATGACCTGAAGCTAAATTAATTAAGACAGCTTTACCAGCAACTCTGTTTAACTCAACAATTTTTGTTTTTCCTGGTTCTTCAATGAAATGTTCTGTAGAAAAGTTTGGAGCAGTATTTTGCTTATTTTTTATTTTTTCTAAGTTTTTCTTAGCAATAGTGTTAGAGCCATCAATTTCTAAGACATTTCGAAAACACTTTTTTGCTTTACCTGGTTTTTCAATTTGAAGGTAAGATAGCCCAAGCCTGTTGAGAGCCCCTAGATCTTTAGAATTCAATTCTAAAATTTGTTCATTGATTTCAATGGCTTTATTCCAATCTTTATTTTTTGCAGAGTTTACTGCTTGAAGTTGGAGTATTGAGAGTTTATTCATGGGCTTTTTGAATTGTTTTTTCTGATGTTAGAAGATACTATCTCATCCGGTTATTGTCAACTAGTGGGGTGATTTAATATAATCCAAAGTAATTGATAATCAATCAAACAATATATTTAGTAAAATACCTAATAATTTAACAAAAATAACTTAGAAAGATATTATGGCCGGTCATAGCAAATGGAACAACATCAAAAATAGAAAAGGTGCTCAGGACAAGATCAAAGGCAAAGCATTTAGTGAGGCAGGAAAGATGATTAAGATTGCCGTAAAAGAAGGCGGCTCAGGAGACCCAAAAGCAAACCCATCACTTAGGTTGGCACTAGATAAGGCAAGAGCTGTAAATATGCCTAAAACTAACATTCAAAGAGCCATTGACCGTGGTTTAGGTAAGACAAAGGGTGGAGCTTCTTTAAAAGATGTTGTTTATGAAGGTTTTGTAGCTGGAGGAGTTGGAATTATTGTTGTTGCTATTACTGAAAACCCAAATAGAACAAGTGCAGAAATTAAGATGTTATTTTCCAAAAGCGGTGGTTCCTTAGGCAGTACGGGTTCTGTCTCTTACATGTTCTCACGAGAAGGTGGAGAATATAAAGTAACTATGCCTATGCAAATAACAGATGAGAAGCAACAAGAAAAGCTTCAAGAAATTATGGACAACTTTAGAAATCTAGATGACGTTGAGGATGTCTATTGTGCAGGAGAATGGGAGGGTAAAGAGTGAGAAGAAGAGAAAGATTTGTTGTAGCCTCTATCTTACTTAGTATTGGACTTTTTATAGTTCAGTTAGTTGACCTTGATTATCGTGTTTGGGCTGTTGTTGGGCTTGGTTTTGTCTCATATTTTTTATCTGCCTGGGCTTTATTAGAAGATCTACAACCATTTGAATGGTTTACAGTGCTTCCTTTTCCAGTCATGTATGCAATTTCGGTAGGTTTTTTCTACTTTTTATTACCAACAAATATTGTTACCAGGCTGATGGTTTTGACAATCTTTGGTGTTGGTATGTATGCACTATTTTTAACTGCAAATATCTTTTCTGTTGCAAAAGGAAAGTCTATCCAATTGATTCATGCTGCTCATGCGATTGGTTTGTTATTTACTTTATTTACGTCGTTACTTTTAACAAATACTGTCTTTTCTTTGCACTTACCATTTTATATGAATGGTTTAATGGTTGGCGCGATTCATTTTCCTCTGATTATGATGTCACTTTGGTCTGTTAACCTAGAACAAAAGGTAACCAAAGAAATTCTGTCGCTTTCTTCCTTATTTACACTTATTTTGGTAGAGTTAGCGATAGTCTTGTCCTTTTATCCAATCTCTGTTTGGAATTTGGCTTTACTGATGATGGCAGTTTTATATATTGGACTTGGAATATTACAAAATTATTTAAGAGGCATCTTATTCAGCAATGCTATTAGAGAATATTCATTAGTAGCTGGATTAGTTGGAGCAATTTTTCTGATGTTGTTCCCACTAAAGTGATGTAGAATCAAAAACATGGAAATTACAATGATTGGCCACGGATACGTTGGCCTTGTGACTGCTAGTATTTTTGCTGACGCAGGTAACAAGGTAAATGTCATCGGCCGTACCCCTGAAAAAATTCAAAAATTAAAATCTGGAGACCCACTCATTTTTGAGCCCGGTCTTGAAGAAATATTAGACAGAAACTTGAAGAATGGTAATTTAAATTTTACTTTAAGTTACGATAGTATTAAAGATTCTAAGATTGTTTTTATTGGGGTTGGAACTCCATCTCAAAAAGATGGTAGTGCTGATTTAAGCCAGGTTAGAGTGGTCGCAAAAAAAATCGCAGAAAATTTAGGAGATAACTTTACAGTTATCTCTTGTAAGAGTACTGTCCCTGTTGGAACAAATGTAGAAGTAGATAAAATCGTTAAAGAAAATGCTTCAACAGGAGCTAAGTATGCTGTAGCTTCATGTCCAGAATTTTTGAGAGAGGGGACTGGTGTTACTGATACTCTATATCCAGATAGAGTAATCATTGGTTCAGAGTCCCAAAAGGCAATTGAAGTTCTTTTAGAGCTTCATAAACCAATTGGTGGCGAAAGAGTAATTACAGATTTAGCATCTGCTGAACTTATTAAATATGCTTCAAACTCAATTCTTGCGACAAAGATTTCATTCTCAAACTTAATTGCAGAAATGAGTGAAGTTGCTGGAGCTGATGCTGGCATAGTACTTGAGGCTGTTGGTCTTGATAATCGTGTTAGTGATAAGTTCCTTAACGTTGGTATTGGTTATGGCGGAGCTTGTTTTCCTAAGGATGTTAAGGCTTTAGCTTTTATTGGAAAAAGTATGAAGCTTGACACAGGTATCTTAGATAATGTTGAAAAAGTTAACTTCCGTGCACGTCATCGTTTTGCAAAAAGAGTAATCGATAATGCAAAGGGTAAGAAGTTAGCAATTTGGGGTCTTAGTTTTAAACCTAATACTGACGATATTAGAGAAGCTCCTTCAATTGATATTATGAATGATTTACTCAAGGCTGGTTATGAACTTTCTGTTTATGATCCTCAAGCCATGGGACATATTGAAGGCATTTTTGGAGATAAACTAACTTATGCTGATGATAAAATGCAAGCTTTAGATGGGGCAGAAACCTTAGTAGTCTTAACCGAGTGGAATGAGTTTGAAGCTGCTGATCTTGAGGCAGTCAAAAAGTCATTGGTTAATCCAATTATTATTGATGGCCGTAATGTTTATGATCCAAAACAAATGAAAAAACTTGGTTTTAAATATTATTCTGTCGGTCGTAGAGACGTAAAGTAAAATTAAGAGGGGATAAGTAAAAATATGAATATTCTTGTTGCCGGTGGAGCCGGGTTTGTAGGTTCTAATTTTTGTCAGTTATTACTCTCAAAAGGTCATAAAGTTTGGGCAGTTGATAATTTAATTACTGGAAGAAAAGAAAACTTAGATTCTATAATTAATAATAATGATTTTAGCTTTATTCAAGCTGATGTTATTGACCCTCAAATCAAAGACAGACTAGAGGAGATAGAGTTTCAAGCTGTATACCACTTCGCTTCTCCAGCCTCCCCTCCTTGGTATCAAAAATATCCCCTCGAGACTCTCGAGGTAAATTCTATTGGTACAAAGAATCTTTTGGAAATTGCTAAACGAGATAATGCCAAATTTATTTTTGCTTCAACTTCTGAAGTATATGGAGATCCTTTAGAACACCCACAAAAAGAAACATACTGGGGGAATGTAAATTCATTTGGAGCGAGGTCTTGTTATGACGAAGCTAAGAGGTATGGTGAAGCAATCTGTTATACCTATCTCAAAGACTTTAATGTCGATGTCAGAATAGTTCGTATTTTTAACACCTATGGTCCAAATATGGATCCTAAGGATGGTCGTGTTGTCTCAAACTTTGTCACTCAAGCCATTAGAGGTGAAAATTTGACCATGTATGGTGACGGGTCTCAGACTAGAGCCTTTTGTTATGTAGATGACTTAATTAGGGGCTTCTATCTTATGCTTACAAAAGATGTGACTGGTGAAGTAATTAACCTTGGGAATCCTGGCGAGTTTACTATGTTAGAACTAGCCAAAATAGTAAACAAAAAAGTAGGGAATAGCAGTCAAATTACATACCAAGATCTTCCTCAAGATGACCCCAAGAAGAGAAGACCTGACATTTCTAAGGCAAAAGAGCTTCTTGGCTGGGAGCCTGAGATAGCCTTAAAAGATGGTTTAGAAAAGACCATCGAGTATTTCAAAACAGTTGTTAAATAGTTTTTAATTAAATTTTTGTTAAATTTTTTATATATCTCTATACTCTGCTATAAGCACAGAGTAGAGGGGTAGTATAGTCATGACCCACCAGGGGAAAGAGGACTAAATGATATAGTTTGATATGTTTAGATATAGACATACTTAAGTCCTATAATAATGTGGATAACTTCTAAATTTTCGTGAAAATAAGAAGAGTGAAAAGTGCTTGTTTAGCCTGGTAGAAGGTTTTTGTCTACACATGTGAATGTGTATTTGAACACACAATGACGTCTAGATACCCTCAAGTAGGGTGTGAAATAGTGTAAAAAACCCGAATGCATCAATCCATTTGCGGGAATAAATATGCTTATTTTGGAGAGAGCTGGCATAGGCTTGAATGAGCCTTGTAAGAGGTATATATCCAAGGGAATAGAGGTACGATGATGTACGAGTGTTAGAGAGTGATTTAAAAGTAGTGATTTTGAGTCTCTAAGTACTCCTCTATTAAAAGACGGGGGACCTATTGATCTAATATGTTATGTCGCACAATATAACTTTTGCGACATAGACTAAAAATACTCGGTTGGGGTTTGAAACTAATTGGTTTTTTATGTCCCGTTTATTTTTCTTTTCTTGTACCGGTGTGTACCTAAATCTATTTTTAAATACCTTTTTAAGGCCTCCTATCACCCTCTCTTCAGATCCCTCATAAAAAGGGGTCTCTTTACCCCTCTTACCTATTCTCTATTATTTAACGGGGGATTCTGCTATCACAAAGACCATCAAAAGGTCTAAAATGAGGTCGGAATATACTAAGTGGATGATAGATTGGTCATTAATTAAATAAAAAGCCGTTTTTGGCTGTTTAATGAGTTTTAGCCTGGTAGGATCAATAATTAGGGCGATTTTGGGCGAGATTTGCTGTAAATGGTGCTTAGTAAGCTAAGTGATGGGTCTTTAAAGTTAAAATGACCCATGCAGTGTGCGATGAGCCATTTTATGAATGATGGATGTCCGTTTTTCTATTCCAATTCTGGTAATTCGAAAAAACGAACAGCTGGTGGATTGGTACTCGCATGATAACTGAGAATCCTTTGCAACATCTCTAAGCCGATTGTGAGTTCGTCTAGAATAAAAATGGTGTCACCCAATTCCATTCCAGTGCGAGTCTCTAGCGTAATGACCTTGGTACCAAGGTCTATGTTTCTCAGTTCATCTATGCTAAGTTCAGTCAACATACCTTTTTCAAGCATGCGTCTCCACAGTTCTTTTATCATGACACCTCCCAGTATCAGATATCTTATCGATGCGTGAATTATATCATTATAAAGAGCAAAAGGCCTATTTAACGAATAAATATATGTTTTGTATATTTTTCTTTTTGAAACCACTTTTGTAAAAGTCTTGGTAACTCGAGTAAATAGTCACTATGTAATTGTTAGCGTAACCTGGAAGGCTGTGCCAAGGACCTGTAGCATTTTTGGATTTGTGAACTCCCCTCTTATGGTGATAGGGTAGATACATGAGTATCTCTACTCTTCCCCAACCCGCTTTAATTACATTTCTTGAACATTTAGAAGTTGAAAGAAATGTAAGTCCTTTAACTATTCGTAACTATAGTCACTATCTACGAAGGTTTTTAGACTGGTTTAATGATGAAGGTCATAAAGATTTAAAGCAATTAGACCAAGATGTTTTGAGACAATATAGAGTATATTTGGCACGGATAGAAGACCCTAATGGGCAAACATTAGCCAAGAGCACACAGAGTTATCATATAATTGCTTTACGTTCTTTTCTTAAATACCTGGTAAAGAATGATGCCCCGGTATTACATCCAGAGAAGATAGATTTGCCAAAAGCTGACGCAAAGCATATGAAGTATCTAAACGGCCAAGATCATGTAGAAAAGTTTCTAGCTCAACCTGATCTGAGTAGTAAGACAGGTTTAAGAGATAAGGCAATGTTGGAGGTTCTTTTTTCTACAGGATTACGTGTTAGTGAGCTTGTTTCTCTTAGTAGAGATCAGCTAAATATAGAATCTAGAGAGTTTGGAGTGATTGGAAAAGGTAGAAGACCAAGAGTTGTTTTTCTTTCTGATAGAGCTGCTACATGGTTAACCCAGTGGCTTAATTCCAGAGAAGATAATTGGCGTCCAGTCTTTATTCGTCTAGCTAAATCTAAGCCTGATTTACTAGCTGATGGTGAAGAAATGAGGCTAACTACCAGGAGTGTACAACGAGTTGTTGACAAATATGCCAGACAAGCTAGACTACCTATCAAGATTAGTCCACATGGTTTAAGGCATACTTTTGCTACAGATCTACTTTCAAATGGTGCAGGACTAAGAGATGTACAGGAGATGTTAGGGCATAAGAACATTGCTACTACACAGATCTATACACACGTTACACAGCCTAAGTTAAAGAAAACACACGGCGAATTTCATTCAAAACTATAAAAAAATAGCTAGATACACCTAAAAGTGTTATGAGTCATTAGCAGATAAGGCAAATCTTTGCTAAGAGGTCGGCTCACATATCAAAAGTTGCTGAATCAACCTTTTTCACCCCTCCCCTCCCCTTTCCTCTCAAATATTACAGATATTTAGAGTGTGTCTAAATGTTATTAAATATTAATTAAGTATGTAAACAATATCTATTAAATACTATTTATATATAACTATATCAAAATAATAATAAAGAAAACATTTTTTATTTAAAAAATCACTGGCAGAGTGATCCAGTCGGTATATGTTAATGGTCTCTATAAAGTGGAGTGTTTAAAATTTATTTTTTAGAAAATTGTGGACCCAAGGGGACTCGAACCCCTGACCTCTTGTATGCCATACAAGCGCTCTAGCCAACTGAGCTATGGGCCCGTTTTAGGTATCTAAGGTATTTTACCTAATCTTAATTGTATTGTTAAACAAAGACCTGTTTTAGAGACTCCTAATTACTTAGAAGCCTCTTCGCTAGGTGGTTCTTCCATGGTTAATGCAACTGCACCAATCTTATTTGTTTTACCAATTCTCATTAGGATAACACCTTGAGTAGCTCTACCAAGAACAGGGATAGATTTCTTGCTAATAGGTAGCTTGATTGTTTGTCCACCTTGGGTAGAAATAACTACTTCATTATTTTCATGAGTTACCATTCTAGCTGCGGCAATCATTCCAGTCTTATTGTTAACAACAGATACTTTAACACCCATTCCAGATCTCTTTTGGAGTGGATAGCTAGAGAGTTTAGTTCTCTTACCTAGTCCATTCTCTGTGATAACAAGAAGTTGGTGGAATTCTTTCTTTGCTTTATTATCTTCTTCATATTCTATTGGGAATGATTCAAAACCGACGACATAATCATCTTTACCTAGCGTAATTCCTTTTACACCCTTAGTATCTCTTTGTGATGACTTGACTTCTTTCTCTGAGAATTTAATGCTTTTACCTTTATGGGTAATGAGCATGATATAGTTCTCACCTTCTGTAAGGCGTCCAGATACAAGCTCATCTTCTTTCTTGAGGGCAATAGCCACAATACCATTTTGTCTAATATTGTCATATAGCTTGAGTGCTGATTTTTTGATTAAACCTTTAGTTGTAGTGAGGAGAACAAATTTCTCTTTATCAGCTTCTTCATCAACTCTTAGTACTGTTTGGACTCTTTCGTCTGGTTTTAGATTAAGGAGGTTAACAATTGCAGTACCTTTTGCTTGTCGTTTAACTTCTGGAATTTCAAAAGCTTTAAGCTTGTAAACACGACCTTTATTGGTAAAAAAGAATAAGGTGTCATGAGTGGTTGCAGAGATCATGCTTTTAACTAGATCTTCATCCTTCATCTTGACTCCAACGCTACCTTTTCCACCACGAGATTGTGATCTGAAAGATAATGGGCTGAGACGTTTTATATAGCCTGTCTCTGTGAGCATGATAACTGTAGATTCATTAGCGACTAAATCTTCTTCACTAAATTCTCCGACTTTACCTTTAACTAACTTAGTTCTTCTTTCATCCCCATAAAGAGAAATTAATTCCTCGGTGTCATTAATGATCTGCTTGAGAATATCACCAGGTTTTGAAAGTAGTTTGAGCAATCTAGTAATTGTTTTCTTGATTTGTTCATACTCATCTTCAATTTTCTGTCTTTCTAATGCAGCCAGTCTCTTAAGTTGCATTTCAAGAATTGCTGTAGCTTGGATTTCGGAGAGTTTGAAGGTATCCATCAATCTTTTTCTAGCAGTATCTGTGTCTGGAGATTTTTTAATGATTTCAACTACATCATCAAGATGTCCAAGGGCAATTAATAATCCTTCAAGGATGTGAGCTCTATCTCTAGCTTCAGCTAGCTCATATTGTGAGCGTCTGACTGTAACAAGTTGTCTATGGACGATATATTCTTTGAGGATTTGCTTTATATTTAGTAGCTGTGGAACTCCTTCAGAGTTTAGAGCCACTACATTCATTGAGAATGTATTTTGTAATTGGGTGTACTTAAAGAGTTTATTTAAGACAACTTTTGGTCTGGCATCACGCTTAAGGTCAATAGTGATCTGCATACCAGTACGGTCAGAATCATCATTAAGGTCGCGAATACCAACGATCTTTTTGTCTCTAACTAAATCTGCTATTTTTTCAATTAAACGAGCTTTATTGACCTGGTATGGTAGCTCTGTGACAACAATCTTAAATCCTTTTTTATCTTCTTCGATTGTAGCTTTTGCTCTAACAACAACTTTACCTTTACCAGTTTCATAACCTCTTTTTATTTCAGCAAAGTCATACATGATACCTGCTGTAGGAAAATCTGGTCCTTTGATAGATTCCATGATTTCATCAATTGTAATATCAGAAACAAAATTTCCAGCTAATTGTTTTGGCTCTGCCTCAAGGATTGGAGCAATTCTTTCTGAAATAGGAGTTTTGTCGTCTTTGTTATTTGCAGCTAATAAGTCTTTTTTAAGCTGCTCATTTTCTTCAACTTTTGAACTACCCTTATTGATTGTTTCAACTATAGCTGTACAAACTTCAGTTAAGTTATGTGGTGGAATTTTTGTAGCCATTCCAACCGCAATACCTTCAGATCCCATTAGGAGTAAGTTAGGTAACTTACCAGGAAGAACTGTCGGTTCTTGCATAGAACCATCAAAGTTATCTGCAAAGTCTACTGTATCTTTATTAAGATCACTTAAGAGTTCAGCAGTAATTTTTTCTAGTCTTGCCTCGGTATACCTCATCGCCGCTGGGCTATCACCATCAACAGAACCAAAGTTACCTTGGCCATCTACTAGCTGATATCTCATACTAAAGTCTTGAGCTAAACGAACCATCGCCATATAAACTGATGAGTCACCATGTGGATGGTATCTACCCAAAACATCACCAACAATACGAGCAGATTTCTTGTATGAACTTGTATGATGTATACCAGCTTTATACATTGAGAAAAGAATTCTTCTATGAACAGGTTTTAATCCATCACGCACATCAGGAAGTGCACGGGAAACAATGACACTCATTGCATAATCAAGATAGGACTTTTCCATTTCTTGAACGATTGAAGTATGGCTTATTTTCCCAAATCTACTTTCGGTGATAGTACCAACTAAGGATTCAGTATCTGCCTGAGTGACTTCTTCAACTCCTTCTTGATTTTCTGCTGGTGTTTTTGTTTCTTCTGTCATACTTTTTTAATCCTTTTTTGTTTAAGTTAGGGCCTTTTCAATAGCTGGTGCTATCTCTTTTTTACGGCTCATTTTTGGTCCAATATCTAAAGTGTTATTTTCAACAGTTCCACCAAATGCTTTACTAGCAATAGCTTCACTTTCATCACCAAGGATGAGGAGTTTGGTATTTATCTTGAGGATGTCAGTGATAGCAACAAAGATATGGTCAACACCTTGGTCTATTTTGACGGTTTCCATAGCCTTTAAGAGTCCATCTTTTTTATCTGAAAGGATAACGTCTTGTTCGACTGTTTCAAGTTGGTCAATTAAGACCTTCTTTCCTCCAAAGTCAAATATTTTATAGTCATTTGTAACAATTTGCTCATTAGACAGTTTTGAAACATCTGATTTTGCTTTAAATATTTCTAAGGTAAAAGATTCTATATCTGTAATTTCAGCTATTTGGGATAATTCTTTCCCAAATTGTTCATCTTTCATGGTTGTAGTAGCTGATTTAAAACCAACTGTGTCAGAAAGAATTGCAGCTAACATTAAAGAAGCAATCTTTTTATCTGGAGTTACACCTTTCATCTTCATCATGTGATAGATGACTGTACTAGTAGATCCCCATGGTCTAAAAATTAAACAAACCGGTTGGTTAAGGTTAATATTTGCTTTATGGTGGTCAACAATACTAACAATTTGATCTTGATTCATTCCTTCTAGTCTCTGAGACTCTTCATTATGGTCAACTAAGATAATTTGATCATCTTCTTTGATATCATTCGCAGTGATTATCTGAGGTGTCTCAATACCAAATTTATTAAAGAGGAAAGTAGTCTCTGGGTTTAGTGCCCCAACAATAACTGCTTTGGAGTTTTCATGAGCAGGGTTCTTTTCTGATGCATTATTATTATGTAAATACTCTAAAGCCATGGCAGAAACGACAGCATCTGTATCTGGTTTTAAGTGACCGAAAATGTATGTATTCATAATATTCCTTCCTACCCTTTTGTGGGTTTAGATATCCAATTCTGCTAATTTAGCTCTAGTTTGGATAAATTTCTTTCTAGGTGGGACATCATTACCCATCAATGTGTCAAAAGCAGTGTCAGCTTTGTCAAAGTCATCAATAGTAATTTTCTTTAACATTCTATGCTCTGGATTCATGGTAGTTTCCCAAAGTTGTTCTGGGTTCATTTCACCTAGACCTTTATATCTTTGGATACCAATCTTGGCATTCTCATTAGAACCTTTAATCTTATTAACCAAAGTATCCTTTTCTCCATCTGAGTAAACATATTCTTCTACTTTTCCGCTAGTAATTTTGTATAGCGGTGGAACGGCAACATAGAGATAGCCTTTTTCAATAATTTCTCTCATGTGTCTAAAGAAGAAAGTTAATCCAAGGGTAGTAATATGCTCACCATCAACGTCAGCGTCATTCATGAGAATAATTCTGTGGTAACGGAGTTTTTCTTCATTGTATGTTTCATTAATTCCACAACCTAAAGCAATAACAAGGTTTTTAAGTTCTTCAAAAGCAACGATCTTATCTAGTCTAGCTCGTTCAGTATTTAGAATTTTACCTCTCAGTGGGAAGATAGCTTGGAATTTTCTATCTCTTCCCTGCTTGGCTGAACCACCTGCAGAATCACCCTCTACGATGTAGATCTCACAGTCAGCAGCGATACGACTTTGACAGTCAGCTAGTTTACCTGGGAGAGTCGAGGTTTCTAAAGCACCTTTTCTGATAACAGCATTCTTAG
This sequence comes from Minisyncoccota bacterium, assembly GCA_029881675.1. GTDB lineage: Bacteria > Patescibacteriota > Microgenomatia > UBA1400 > PJMF01 > JAHDXH01. The sequence continues at coordinate 65,010 of JAOUMD010000002.1, forward strand.
CAGCACGAGCAGCCATACGAGCTCTGGCAGAAAGCATGATCTTTTCAATGATTGTTTTACCAACCTTTGGATTTTCTTCTAAGAAAGTAGTAAATGCATCTTTGAAAACCTGGTAAACAGCAGTTTGAGCTTCTGAGTTATTAAGTTTTGTTTTTGTTTGTGATTCAAATTGAAGATCATTAGCTGACATCTTAATAAAGACAACTGCAGTTAAACCTTCTTTTAGATCATCAGATACAAAAGCTTCTTTATCTTTGAGAAGCTTATGTTCATTTGCATAATCACGAAGAACTCTACTAAGGGCATTTTTAAATCCCTGAAGATGGGTTCCTCCATCTGGAGTTTTAATAACGTTAACGTATGACTCAAGCCTTTCATTGTATGAATCGTTGTATTGAAGTGCAATTTCCATTGCAATTTGTTTTGGACTGTCTGGATCTTTCCATTCTCCTGCTGAGTAGAAAACTTGATGAAGAGGTTTTCTATTCATGTTGATATGTTGGACTAAGGATTTAATACCTCCCTCAAAGTAGAAATGTTTTCTGACTTTTTCAATATCGTCAATTAATTCAAAATAAAGGCCTGCCATTAGGTAGGCTCTGTCTTTCACAATATTAATTAATGTTTTATGAGAAAATTCAGTTGTACTAAAGATTGTCTCATCTGGAATGAAAGAAACCAATGTTCCAGTCTGATACTTTACGAAATCTTTTGCTTGAGTTGGAAATAGTTCTAGTACGTCTGATTCTTTTATTACCTTTACTTTAGCTTTAGGAATACCTTTGTTGTGGGCTTGGTAATAGTATTTCTCTCCTCTGACAACAACAACCTGTGTGAGAAGGGAAAGAGCATTTACAGCACTTGAGCCAACTCCATGCAGACCACCAGATGCCTTATATGCTTGGTCTTCAAACTTACCTCCAGCATGGAGCTTAGTCATAACAACTTCCATAGCAGAAACACCGGAAGGGTGCATATCTGTAGGGATACCACGACCATTATCAACAACAGTTAGAACTTGGGCATCTTCTCTTTTTGTTTGACCAAGTTTCATCTCGGTCTCAGTGATATCAGTTCTGAAGAGTTGAATTCTTTCTCCGTGTCCTGCGAGAGCTTCATCAACACCATTATCAAGGATTTCCTTGGCTAAATGGTGGAGACCTTTGGAATCGGTAGAACCGATATACATACCAGGTCTTTTTCTGACCGGCTCCAATCCTTCAAGGACTTTAATTTGTGCTGCTTCGTATTTTTGTGTATCTGTCATGGGAAATTGTTATACCACATAGCTATACTCTTTTCCAAGCTTGACTTTCTCCATAAAGGCTTTCTATGGTGTCAAAATCGGCTTTTTATAGCAAAGAAGTGGTTCTCTAGGGTTAGTAATACGTTTGAATTTTGCTTTAATTGAGACAGGCAAATTGAAAGATCGGTCAATCCATTAGTGATTTGAATAGAAGGATTTTCTTGATTTTTCTCATGAAGAAATTTTATTAAGGCGTTAATTAAATCAGTGGCTTCTCCCCGATCTTTGTACTGTCCACTGACTTCTATGATATCTGCAAATGAACCGGTGGATATTACTTTCCAGACATTGTTAAGCTTTGCTGTAACTTCAGAATCTTCACCAAATTCTTTATTTTTGTTCTCATCACATTTTTTAATAACACAACGAGACTTAATTGTTTCTAAAACTCCGTTTAGAGTATTACATTGGAGGACAAATTGAACATAATCAGGATGTTCTTCCAGTGACTTAAGGAAGGCATTCTGAGCTGGAATAGTACACTTCTCAAAGTTATATAAGATAAATGTTTTTAGTTTTTCTTTACTTGGTGGGTAAATAACTTGACTATTTATTTCTCTAATTTCTTTTATTTTGATATTCTCGTTATTTTCATTGATCAAATATAAATCGGGATTATTGTCTAATTTAATGCTCAAACCTACATTGAGGGTTTGAATAATTGATTTTTGATGGGAGCAAAGTAGGAGTGTTGAGGACATGTGACTATTTTTATCTTGTTTAGTTTCATTCAATCTTATATCATGAGATTAGACAAATTAATATGCAACAAGCTGCCCCGCCAGTACCTGCTCCTAGCGTTGTTTCTAGTCCACAATCAGTGGCTGACGTTTTAGTGGCAAAAGGATTGATAACACAGGAACAAATTAATCAAGTCACTTTAGAACAAGCCGGAACAAGTAAAACTATCCCCCAAATAATTTTAGAAAAACAGTTAGTTTCTGAAGAAGATCTAACCCGTGCAAAATCTGAGTTAAACAATATCCCTTTTATTGATATTGCACAGACGGGAGCTTCCCCAGAGTCGCTTAGTTTAATACAAGAAAGTGTTGCCAGAAGATATCATTTAATGCCTTTCACTCATGATAAGGCTGCTGGAACAATTTCTTTAGCGATGAGTGATCCTCTCGATATGACAGCAATTGATTTTGCTAGGCAGAAGACTGGTCTCGAAATTATTCCTTTCTATGCTGTCCCCTCTGAGTTAGAGAGATCATTGACTGAGCGCTATGCACAAAGTTTATCATCTGAGGTTAGTCAGGCTTTGGAGGAATCTACTCAAGTTAGAAAAGCAAAAACTCAAGAATCAGATCTATCTCAACTGCAAGGTCAAACTTTAAGGCAAGCTCCAGTTACAAAAATTATTGATACAGTTCTCTCTTTTGCGATGAAGGCAGGATCTTCTGATATTCATATTGAACCACAAGAAGCCAGAACTAGAGTTAGATATAGAATTGACGGAATTTTACAAGAGAAATTAATATTACCTAAGTCAGTTCACGATGCGGTTGTTTCTCGTGTCAAGATTTTGTCTAATTTAAAAATTGATGAAAAACGTATACCTCAGGATGGACGTTTTAATTTTGTCGCTAATAGTGAGGAAGTTGATCTTCGTGTCTCTACTCTTCCAACAGTCCATGGAGAAAAAATTGTTATGCGTTTGTTGAAGAAAAATTCAACTGTGCCTACCATGGAAGAATTGGGACTAAGGGGTATTGCTTTGCAACATCTTAAGGATGCTATTAAGGTGCCTCGTGGAATTATTTTAGTGACTGGTCCTACTGGATCTGGTAAAACAACAACTCTCTATTCAATTTTGCATCAGGTGAATAAACCTAGTGTAAATATTGTGACTCTTGAAGATCCGGTTGAGTACCAGATGATTGGAGTCAATCAGGTTCAAACTAATCCTCAAGCAGGTTTAACTTTTGCTTCTGGAATGAGATCATTTTTGAGACAAGATCCTAACATTATCATGGTTGGTGAGATTCGTGATAATGAAACTGCAGATTTGGCAATTCAAGCGTCACTGACAGGTCATTTGGTCTTCTCTACTCTTCACACAAATTCAGCTGCTGGAGCTTTACCTCGTTTGCTTGATATGAAAGCGGAACCTTTCTTACTTGCATCTTCTATGACTTTAACCATGGGTCAGCGTATTACTAGAAAAATTAATACCGAGTTTAGAGAAGAATATAAACCAGAGCCAGCTGTACTTGAGGATATTAAAACAGTTTTAGGTGGTTATTTTGACCTTTGGTGTAAGCAAAACAAAAAAGATCCTAATAATATTACTTTATTTAGACCAAAGGCTGATCGACCTCCAACAGAACCTGAATATAAAGGTCGTGTCGGTATCTTTGAAGTGATGCCAATCTCTGAAGAAATTAGAAAACTAATTTTAGAAAGGCGTCCTGGTGGTGAATTAGAAAGACAAGCAATGTCTGAGGGAATGATGCAGATGAAGCAAGATGGCTATATAAAAGTACTAAACGGTGAGACTACAATAGAAGAAGTGCTCAGAGTAGCAGAAATTTAAAGACTATGAATATATTTGACATAATGGAGCTAATTATTAGCAAGAATGGATCTGATATCCATCTTATTACTAAGTCACCACCGATGATTCGTGTTCATGGGAATTTAGAGCCTGTTGAAGGTATTCCTGCTTTAAATGCAGAGCAGGCTAAGATGTTAATTGATCCCTTAATGACCAAGGAACAAAAAGATTATGTCAAAGTTAATAAAGAAATTGACTTTGGTTTCCAATATAAAGATAAGGGTCGATTTAGGGTTAACGTTTATCATCAACAGGGTGATATGGGGGCTGCATTACGTTTGATTCCTGCCGAAATTAAAACTATTGAGGATTTGCAACTTCCTGATATTTTTCATAAATTTACAAAATATAAGCAGGGATTAGTTTTAATTACTGGTCCAACTGGTGAAGGTAAATCTACTACTCTTGCAGCGATGATTGAAGAAGTTAACTCAACTCGTGGTGAGCATATTTTAACTATTGAAGATCCTGTTGAGTTTATTTATCAACCTAAGCAAAGTATTATTTCTCAAAGAGAGATTAATAAAGATACTCACTCATGGGCAGTTGCTTTGAGATCAGCGTTGAGAGAAGATCCTGATGTAGTACTTGTCGGTGAGATGAGAGATTATGAAACAATCTCAGCAGCACTGACTGTGGCTGAGACTGGTCATTTAGTCTTTGGAACTCTTCATACATCTTCTGCTGCTCAAACTATTGATAGAATTATTGATGTTTTCCCTGCAAGTCAACAAAATCAAATCAGGCAACAATTAGCTTCATCTTTACAGGCCGTTATTTCTCAGAGGTTAGTTCCTGTTGTTAATGGTGGCAGAATGGCTGCTGTAGAAATTATGACTGCAATTCCAGCTATTAGAAATTTGATTAGAGAAGAAAAGATTTTCCAAATAGATAATATTATTCAAACATCAGGAGAACATGGGATGATGCTGATGGAGTCTAGTTTGATGGGAATGGTTCAAAGAGGCGCTATCTCAAAAGAAGTAGCTGTCGCCTATTCATTTAGACCACAAGAAATGAAACGTTTATTAGGAATGTAGATATAAATAAATGCCTTTTTATAAGTATACCGCCAAGAATGAACATGCTGAGACAGTCAAAGGAAAGGTTGAAGCCCAGAATAAGTCTCAAGCAGTTCAAGTTTTAAAGAGCCGTGATTTATTTGTGGTCAATTTATTATTGGAAGGAGAAGGCTCTTTTACAGTTTTAAGCTCATTGGTCTCTGGAGTAAAGTATGATGACATTGTCAACTTTACTAGACAGCTTTCTACCATGATCACTGCTGGTTTACCTTTGACTGAAGCTCTTTCAATTTTAGAACAGCAAGGAAAGCCAGCTGTTGTAAAAGTAATTAGTGAATTACTTAAAGAGATTGAAGGTGGTTCTACCTTTGCCAAAGCATTAGAAAAATTTCCTAAACATTTTACAAAAGTTTATACACAACTTGTTAGAGCTGGTGAGACAGCCGGTGTTTTGGATGAAGTTTTACAACGTCTAGCTGAGAATATGGAGAAAGATAAAGAGTTTAAAGCAAAAACAAAAGGTGCTCTTATTTATCCAGCAATTGTGATGCTTGCTATGATGATTGTCGGTACCATTATGATGGTTGTTGTTGTTCCAAAACTGACAGATATGTATAAAGATTTTGGAGCTGAGTTACCTGGTCCTACCCAATTCTTGATTGATTTATCTGGTTTTGTTAAGAAAACTTGGTATCTGCAAATTGTTTTTGGTGTGGCAGGATTCTTTGGAATGAAACAATGGACTAAAACAAGGCAAGGGGCTATTCAAGTTTCCACCCTAAAGTTTAAGATCCCTATTTATGGAAAGCTGACAAAAAAGGTTATCTTAACTGAGATGACAAGGACAATGTCATTGTTATTATCAGCAGGTATTTCTTTACTTCAAGTTTTAGAAATTGTGACAGAAGCATCCTCTTCTGCCCTCTATCAGGAAGAATTAAAACTAGCCGCAAAGAAAGTAGAAAAGGGTGTCTCCTTTGCACAAACTTTAACAAACCAGGAACTTTTTCCAATCATCTTATCTCAAATGGCATCTGTTGGTGAAGAGACAGGAAAATTAGATGAAGTATTACTGAAGATTTCATCTTATTTTCAATCAGAAAGTGAGCATGAAATTAAGAATCTAACAACAGCTTTAGAACCGTTTATTATGATTATCTTAGCAATTGGAGTTGGTTTTATGACTATTGCGATTATTATGCCAATCTACAGTTTGACTAGTCAGTTCTAGCAAGTGTATTATTAATCATATATACTTTTATTGAATTATGAAAAAAGCTAAACAACACATGAGAAATTTTCTTTCAAAATTACAGACTAGCCGTTCTGGTTTTACGATGATCGAGTTATTAGTTGTTATTTCTGTTATTGGAATTTTAGCTGTTGCAGTGCTCTCTTCAATCAATCCGATTGAACAAATTAATAAGGGTCGAGATACTCGTACTAGGTCCGATGCTGCCCAGCTTATTAATGCTGTTGATAGATACTTCTCTATTCAAGAAACATACCCATGGAATGATGCCAATGGGACTGATTGGACTCCTACTACTAGTTATGATGAATATGATGAAGAATTTGTTAGTGTAGGTGGAAGTGCTGCTGCATGGGGTTGGATTCAAATTTTAACAGATGTTCAGGAAGTTAAAAAAGGTTTTGTAACTCGTGTCATTAATGATGATAATGTAATTGTCTTCAAAGCTACCGGAGCTAATGAGACTATGTACGCTTGTTTCTTACCTGCTTCAAACTCTTTTAAGAGAGAAGCTGCAACAAATTGTGATTCATCCGTAGGAGTTACCCCATATGGTACTGGAGATGGTGTCCCTTCCTCTGTCACAACCTGTGCTACTAGAGATGGTACTACAGATGAAGCTAATTATATCTGCTTGCCTTAATAGGATGTAGATATGCTGATCCCCTTTCTGATCATAAGTTTAGCACTATTCTTTACGGGAGCTGCCATCGGCAGCTTCCTTAATGTAGTTATTTATAGATCTCTTAATGATGAATCCTGGGTAACTGGTAGATCTAGATGTGATAGCTGTCGTAAAAAGATAAGCTGGTATGACAATATCCCTGTACTTTCTTATTTAATATTACGAGCTAAGTGTCGTTTCTGTAAAAAACCAATTGCCCTAACTCACCCCGTTGTAGAAGTACTAGTTGGAAGTCTTTTTGTTTGGTGGTATTGGTCTGCTAGTATTTTCTTTACATTGACTCAAAGACCATTTGAGGTGTTACAACCAGCTTTTTGGTTAGTGGTTGGTATTATTTTAATAGCTATTCTTGTTACTGATTACCTTTATTATATTATTCCTGATTCTTTTGTAATTCTTTTACTTGGTTTAACTATAATTTATCGTGCTGCTTTAGTTGGCTTTGGAATTATGCAAACCAATGATTTAATCATGGCTATATTTGGAATGATTTTATCCGTTCTATTCATTGGGAGTTTGTGGTTTTTTACTAGAGGAAAAGGGATGGGCCTTGGTGATGTTAAATTGATGGTTCCACTCTCTTTATTACTTGGATGGCCAAACACTTTAGTTGGATTATTTTTGAGTTTTATCTTAGGTGGCTTTGTCGGTGGTGGTTTACTTTTATCAAAGAGAAAGAAAATGGGACAAGTAGTGCCATTTGGTCCTTTCTTGATTTTAGGAACTTTTATATCATTGATATGGGGAGATCAAATCCTAACTTGGTATTTGTCTTTTCTATAAGCACTTTGTAAGGGATATAAAATGAGAATTTTAAAATTAATCTTTTTTTCACTTTTTTTCATAGGTTTAATTGGCTCGGCTGTATTTTTCATCGGTCGAGAATTTTTGCTAACAATGGGTACATCTGCAATGAGGAGTTCATTAAAAGAAGTAGCCTCAGTTTCTAAAAATAGTGGTGTTTATGCGGCTGAGTGTCGTAAAAAAGGAATTGTTGAACTTGATGAGAGTTCTATTAAATCAATTCAACTTCGTTTTACCTCTGATACTGAGTATCAAATTGAGGTGATATGTCGTCAGTTTAGTTTGAATCCTATTATTGTTAAGTCAGCTAAACTACCTCAGTTTGTTAGAAAAACTGCGGGTTTTAGTGGCGTAGTATGGGGAAATGATCTTAGCGGTGTTGCAATTGAGGCTTGGGGTAAAGTAAAAAGTGTTTTTGTTGAAGATAAAAGTATCTACCTAGGGTCTTTAGAAGATGTTCAAGGAGCCGTAGGTCCATTAACTAGCTGTGAAGGGCAAGGGTTTGTTTGTTGTCAGGCGGACACTACTTTTGGGCAAGGAGATCAACTAAGTAATGTCACTGATTGTCCCCAAAGTTGCTATGCAAGTTGTGTCAGAAGGCCAGTAATTTTATCTGTTTCTACTCAACCTTTCTTTGACCTGAAGACCAGAATTTTAACTGCTACAAAGGGAGAACAAATCGTTGTTGCCTATGTGACAGATCCAGCTGGTTCTAAAGAACTTGATATTACAATTGATTTTGGAGATGGTGAAAACCAACATATGTCAGAGTATGCAGATAGTGTTATTCATACCTATAATTGTAGTAAGGAGTCTTGTCGGTATGACCTAGAAGTGACAGCAATTAATGAGGATGGTATTGAGGCTGCTAGGACTTCAATTACCAGAGTGACTGTAATTGTGCAATAATGAGACTATGAAAAAGAAAAACTTTGGATTTACCCTACTTGAACTATTAGTTGTTATATCTATTATTGGATTGCTTGTGGCTATGGGAGCTGTTGCTTTTACTACGGCTCAGAAAAGAGGTCGTGATAGTAAAAGACGTGGAGATATGAAAGCTACCCAGAGTGCCTTTGAGCAATACTATGCCGATAACGGCGCCTACTCTACTACTTGTAGTGCTATGGCTACTGGATATATGCCAGGAGGATTACCTGAAGATCCAAAGCCAAGTGAGTCATATACTATGAATTGTGCAGCTGATGCATATTGTATTTGTGCTCTGGTTGAAGACTCAGGTAATGGAAATGCCGCAGCTCCAGCAGCTTTAAGTACAATTTGTGATTATTCTGGTGCACCTCAAGATTATTTTTGTGTAAATAATTTGCAATAATTATGTCTAAATTAAGAAATATAATGAATAAAAATAACTCAAAATTAAAGAAGGATAAAAATGGTTTTTCAATGATTGAGTTACTTGTTGTAACTACAATTATTATTATTCTTACTACAATTGGTTTAGTCAGTTATACAGCGGCAAATAAGAATGCTCGTAATGGTAAAAGAAAAGCTGATATGGAAATGGTTAGACAAGCATTAGTTCTATACAGAACTGATAATGGTTCTTATCCGTCCACTTCTGTCTTTGACACGATGATGACTACTATTGGTGATTACACTAGTGCAACTACAGTAACAGATCCTAAAAATGAAGATGTTTATGTTTATACTTATACTTCAGATGGCATAAATTTTACTTTAACAGCTTTATTGGAGCCTGATGCAACTGCTTATGCACTTACCAATCCATAAAATAAAAAAGAAAAATGGTTTTTCTTTAATTGAACTTTTGGTTTCTATTACT
>JAOUMD010000036.1 GCA_029881675.1 Minisyncoccota bacterium
TCTTAATTATGTAAATAAAAAAATTAAATAATGAAAAATAAAGATTTAAAAAAAAGTTTTGAAAAAAAAATGAGTTGCTCTGATTTAGGTATAAGGTTTGAGTTAAAAGAAGGAGATCATCACAAGTATAAAGTATACTATAAAGGCAAATTTTCTCTTTCATTTATGATATCTCATGGAAATTCAAAAGAAATTGGTAAAAGCTTACAGTCTTTAATGGCAAAAGAATTAGGGTTATCAAAGAAGGATTTTTTAAGGTTAGTTTCTTGCCCTTTATCAACGGAGGAGTTTATCGAGAAAAGTGAGAATATTGATAAATAGAGACTAATTACATGCTACAATTTCCCCATACCAACTAAAAAGAAAGGACTACAGAAGTAAAATTAATACCAGAGCGTGTGGCCCTATACAGGGATACGAGGAAAGGGGTGTTTAATTACACAATCGGACCTGAGAAATCAGAGTATCTGCGGAAACCCTTCGGCTTATTGCAGTCGTTAAATTAATTGTTAAACCAAGTTAGTAATAACTTATCCAAAGCATTAATCAGAGCAATTTACTTCCCCATTTATATTTTTTATATCAACTGAATTAATCAGTTATCTTTTTGTATTTATATTCACCCTAACGGGTGCAAGTAGAAAGGCATATTTATATGTGTGGAATTTTTGGAATGGTTAGTAAAACCAAAAGACCAGTTGGTCAAATTATCTTAGAAGGATTAAAAACTTTAGAATACCGTGGTTATGACTCATGGGGTGTAGCAATCAGTACTGAGAGTGATATTGATCTAGAGAAAGAAACAGGCAAGATCGGAGAGGCTAACCTCTCCTCTACTCCTGATTGTAGGTTAGGAATTGGTCATACCCGTTGGGCTACCCATGGTGGAGTAACTAGAGAGAATGCTCACCCTCATTTGAGTTTTAATGGCAGATTTGCTGTGGTCCATAACGGTATTGTGGAGAATTATCTCGAGATAAAGGAGAGGTTAATCTCTGGTGGATTACCTTTATCTTCCTTTATATCTGAAACAGATAGTGAAGTAGTTGCCCATTTGTTAGCAAAGATAGTAAGTGACAAAAAGGAGGGTTTAGAGTCTCTCAGAGAGTCTATTTTAGACGTATTTAAGCAATTAAGTGGTCTTAATGCTCTGTTAATTATGGACAAAGTTCATAACCAAGTAATTGCAATAAAAAATGGTTCTCCATTGGTGATTGGTTTTGGTAAAGAAGATTTATTCTTTGCTAGTGATGCTGTTGCTCTACTCCCTCATACAAAGAAAGTATATTTTCTTGATGATGGTGAGATGTACTTTGCTGGTAAGTTGTATGACTTAGAGAGTGGTGAAGAGAAAGAATTTAAGCCCGAGGTATTGGATATGGACGTCGAAGAAATCTCTAAGGGTGGTTATGATCATTACTTAGTCAAAGAGATTCATGAAGCTCCAGTGGTAATCAGGACAGTCTTAGATCACTTTGATGAGCAGAAGGGTGACTTATTATCTCTGCTTGGTAAGTATGATGACTACTGTCTAATTGGCTGTGGCACTGCTTCATATGCTGCTCTGGCTGGACAATACCTATTTGCCACGCAAGGATATTTAGCTACTGCCTACTCTGGGAGTGAGTCTGCTCACTTTATTGGAAACCTAAGAGCCTCTACTCTACCCATATTCTTATCTCAATCAGGAGAAACAATTGATTTAATTGAGCAAGTTAATTTGTTGAAGAAAGATAAGAGAGAGATCTTGGCGATTGTAAATAGAATAAGTTCTACTTTGGATAGGAAGGCAGATGCTAGTTATCACCTTCATGCTGGTCCTGAGATTAGTGTAGTTTCTTCAAAAGCTTTTTTAGCTAAGTTAACTACTCTGATTCTCCTTTCATATTCTTTATCTAATAAACAGTCTGAAGCAGTAGAAAGTATTGTAAAAGCTATTGAAGTAAGTAAAGAAGTTTTATCTTCTGAGTCTTTATCTAAGATTGAGAAAGTGGCTGAGAAGTTAAGTAAAGCAGAACATATGTTTACCCTAGGACGAGGAAAATCATATCCAATTGCATTGGAAGCTGCCTTGAAATCCAAAGAAGCTGCCTATGTTCACAATGAGGGCTTTGCTGGTGGTGAGCTCAAGCATGGGGTGATCTCTTTGATTGAAGAAGATGTCCCCTGTCTTGTCTTGGTCGGTGGTGATGATGAAGATAAAAATATTTTATCTAATGCCATTGAGGTAAAGTCACGAGGTGGATATATCATTGGTGTGGCTAGTGAAAATCATCCTGTGTTTGATGAGTGGATATCGTATAAAGATTGTGGTGTGGGCAATATTTTAACTATGACTATTGTTGTTCAATTGCTTGCATATTACATGTCTATTTTGAATGGGTTAGATCCAGATAAACCCCGTAACCTTGCTAAGTCAGTAACGGTGAAATAGGTGTTAAATATTATCTTATAAGTCTTTTACCTCAAGAAAACAACCCCTATACATAATTTTTCTAAGGCTATAAACTATGAACACTCGAATTTAAACAATAAAGTTCCCGGCAATTTTTGCTGGGACGATTATTAGAAAGGCTATTATGCCACCAAAACAATATAAAAAAACAGTTCAATTAACACAATCAGGTTATGATGAACTAGTTGAAGAACTAAAAGAACTAAAAAAAGTAAAACTACCTCAAATTATTAAACGTGTTGCTGAAGCACGTGCTCATGGTGATCTTAGTGAGAATGCTGAATATTCTAATGCCAAAGAAGAACAAAACTTCATGGAATCTAGAATTAGTGAAGTTGAAGATGTAATTAACACTGCAACAATTGTTAAAGCAACTTCTAGCCATTCTAAAGTTGGTATGGGCTCTACTGTAGTAGTTTACATGGAGAAAAAACCAACTAAAAAATTCACTTACCACATTGTTGGTGAATTTGAAGCTAATCCTCTTGAAGGAAAAATTTCTAGTGAATCTCCTATTGGTAGTGCATTAATTGGTAAGAAGAAGGGTGATAAGACCGAGGTGAAGGCACCTGCGGGGGTTATTACTTATATAATTGATGCAATAAAATAAACAACAATTGAAAGTAAATAAGCCCCGCTAAATGCGGGGCTTTTTAGTTGTCTAAAGAAATATAAATTAACAATAAAAATTATTAAATCCCTACGGGGAAAAGAAAGAAAAATATTATGTCAAACACACACATATGTCCAACTTGTGATGAAGAGATTACTCTTCCGGAAGGTACAGTAGCCGCTGAGCTTATTACCTGTGATGAATGCGAAACAATGCTAGAGGTTGTAGGAGGTCCTGATGGATTAACACTAACTGAAGCACCTGAAGTTGAAGAAGACTGGGGAGAATAATGATGAGACTTGGTCTATTCCACTCCACTATTAGAGCCGAAGAAAAATTGCTGATTAGTTCAGCAAAAGAACTTGGTGTAGAAGTAAAGCTATATGACATCAGGAAGATAAATTTAGATCCTGAGAGTTTTGTAGTGGACTTTGATGTGGCTTTGGAAAGATCAGTTTCTACCACAAAAGGTCGTCATCTTGTTAGATTTTTGGAAGGACTTGATGTGCCTGTCTTGAACTCTTCTAGTGTAGCCACTATTTGTGAAGATAAATTTTTAACTGCAATGGTTTTACACAAAGCCAATCTCAGACAACCAAAGTTTGCCATGGTCTTTGATGAGCAGCATGCCAAAGAAGTAATTAACGATTGGGGTGGTTACCCAGTGGTGACCAAACCAACCATTGGTTCTTGGGGCAGATTAATTTCTAAAATAAATGATGACGATGCTCTTGAAGCTATCATTGACCATAAAATGGTCCTTGGTTCTCCAGAACAAAAAGCCTTTTTTATTCAAGAATTTATCGAAAAACCAGGCAGAGATATCAGAGCTTTTGTGGTGGGTGGCAAAGTGATTGCTGCTATTTATAGAGATAGTACACATTGGATTACCAACACTGCCCGGGGTGGTCAAGCCAGTAATTGTCCGCTTACAGATGAACTGCAAGAAATTTGTCAGAGGTCATCTGAAGCAGTTGGAGGTGGAATATTAGCCATGGATTTATTTGAGTCACCACAAGGCTTGATGATTAATGAAATTAATCACACCATGGAATTTAGGAATAGTGAGAAACCAACTGGCGTCTCTATTTCTAGTGAAATTATTAACTATTGTATTGAAAGTCAAAATGTCAAAAATTAGTACAGTCAGCATTGTTGGTGGCTCAGGATATGCTGGTGGTGAACTACTAAGAATTTTATTAAATCATCCTAGTGTTGAAATAAAACAAGTTACTAGTCAGAGATTAGTGGGACAACCACTCTCTGTTTCTCATCCCAACTTAAGAGGACAAACCAAATTAAAATTCTCTAGTGTAGAAGATCTACAAGAGTGTGATGTTTTGTTCTTAGGATTACCTAATGGAGTATCGATGGATTACATTGAGAAATTCAAATCTTTAGCTACTCATATTATTGATCTTGGAGCTGACTTTAGATTAAATTCTGAGTCTCAGTGGAGTGAGTGGTATAAAAAAGAACATGTAAAACCAGAATTAATGAGCCAGTTTGCTTATGGATTACCTGAACTTAATCGAGATCAAATAGCTGGTAGTAATTATGTTTCTGGTCCTGGTTGTGAAGCAGCTGTTTCAATTCTCTCCCTCTACCCTCTTATCAAACACGGGGTGATTGATCCAACTAGTATTATCATCGATGCAAAAATGGGCAGTTCTCAGGCGGGAAATAGTTTTTCCAGTTCTAGCCATCATCCAGAAAGAGCTGGAGTCTTAAGATCATATGCTCCAACAGGCCACAGACATACCGCTGAAATTGAGCAGGAGCTTGGTGAATATATGCCAGAAATGAGAGTCAATATCTCTGCAACAGCGGTCAATATTGTCAGAGGTATTTTAGTTACTATTCACACTAATCTTAATGCAGAAAACTTAGAGCTAACTGATAAAGATATTAGAAAAATATATAGGCAAGAATATAGAAACGAACCATTTGTCAGGATTGTAAAACAGTCCCGTGGACTCTTTCGATATCCAGAACCAAAAATTCTTCAAGGAACTAACTTTTGTGAAATTGGTTTTGAGATTGATCGGAGAAGTAATCGTTTAGTTATCTTAGGTGCGATTGATAATTTAGTAAAAGGAACGGCGGGAAATGGAGTTCAATGCATGAATTTAATGCTTGGACTTGAGGAAAGATCGGGACTTGGATTTATGGGATTACATCCGATTTAGAAAGATAATTATGTTACTTATTAAAATTGGTGGAGGCCAAGACACAAACTTTGAGTTAATCAGTCAGGATATCGCAAATATATCAAATAATTCTAGTGAGCAGATAATCTTTGTTCATGGGGCTAATGCAGCTCGTGACCAGTTAGCAACTGATTTAGGAAAACCAACAAAAAGAATTGTCTCTCCTTCAGGAATGACCAGTGTCCATACAGATGAGCAAGCAATAGAAATTTTAACTATGGCTTATGCTGGATTGATAAATAAAAGATGGGTTTCTCATTTTATTCAAAATAATGTTCAGGCAGTTGGCCTTTCTGGAATAGATGGAAAACTTCTGGTTGGTCAAAGAAAAAAAGTTTTAATCAGTCAGGTTGAAGATACCCTTAGGGGTACAAGTAGAAAAGTTTTGATTAGAAATACTTATACGGGCAGAGTTAATCAGGTTAATACTGATTTATTAAATATTCTTTTGGATGGCGGGTATATGCCTGTTATTACCCAACCAGCAGTGACAGAAGATGGTGTGATGATTAATACAGACAATGATTTAAATAGTGCTCTCATTGCCTCAGAAATGAATGTAGAAAAAATGGTAGTTCTTTTTGAAGCTCCAGGAATGTTGAGAGATATTAATGATCCTGATTCCTTAATTAGAAAAATATCTAGGGAAGAACTTCCTAATATGTTGCCATTTGCCAAAGGCACAATGAAGAAAAAGGTCTTGGGAGCAATGGAAGCTCTCGATCATGGAGTTAAAGAAATCTATTGGGGTGACTCCAGAATTAAAGACCCAATCAGTAACGCATTAGCAGGAAAAGGAACAATAATATCATGAAAAATATAGCAAAATTACACCAGCACTTTTTACTTAATACCTATCCATTCCGAGGGAAAGTTTTTTCTCGTGGTGAAGGAAATTATTTAATTGATGATAAAAATCAAAAATACTTAGATGTAATGATTAACTATGGAGTGAATATTTTTGGCTATGATCATCCTGAGTTGAACAGTGCAATTAAAAATCAGGTTGATTCTCTACTTAATTTACACTGTAGCTTTGCTAATGAAGTCAGAGCTGAGGCTGCCCAAAAATTGATTAAAAGATCAGGAGGTAAACTTAAAAAAGTTTACTTTGCTAACTCTGGGGCAGAAGCCATCGAAGCAGCAATAAAGTTTGCACTTCTCTACTCTGAGAGAAAAGAGATTATCTCAATGGAAGGAGGTTTCCATGGTAAAACTTTGGCTGCTTTAAGTGTGACAAATAATAGTAAATATAGGAATGGTTTAACTTCGAGTCTTATGAATATTTCATTTGCACAGTTTAATAACATTGAGTCGCTGCGAAGTTTAATTAGTGAGGAAACAGCTGCTGTTATTTTAGAACCAATTCAAGGAGAGTCTGGGATTATTGTTCCTGATGGTAATTATTTATCTGAAGTCTCTGCACTTTGTGAAGAAACAAACACTTTATTAATCCTTGATGAAATCCAAACAGGGGCTGGAAGAACCGGAACATTTTTAGCTTTTCAAGGAATGAGTAGTGATGAAAATATTATCCAACCAGATATAGTTTGCCTTGGAAAAGGTATTGCCGGTGGAATTCCTTCTGGAGTAGTTTTGATGAGTAAAGCAGTAGCTGAGCATGTAAATAAAGCCATGCAGACTTCTACTTTTGGAGGTAACCCTCTGTCATGTGCAGGTATTAAAACAATCTTGGATTTAATAACGGATGATCAACTAGAAAGTGTCTCTGAGCTTGGAGAATATTTTATAAATCAGTTACAACAAATTGATTCAGAGCTAATTGTAGAAGTAAGAGGTAAAGGTTTAATGATTGGTGTGGAGATGGATTCTAATCAAGTAGATAGAGATCAAATTTTAAAAAGTTTACAAAAAGAATTTATTTTAGCTTCTCCTGCTGGTGATAATGTAGTTAGGTTTTTACCTCCTTACACAATTACAAAAGAAGAAATTAATCAAATTATTTTGACATTAAAAAATGTTTTAGAAAAAGAAAGGAACCAAAATCATGTGTAGATTTTTAGCGATAAAAAATAGTGGCTCAAACTATTTACAAAAAGACTTAGAAGACTTTGCTTTAATGTGTCAGGAAAGTAAAACTATTGAAGGAGATTGGCAAGGAGATGGCTGGGGTGTAGCTTGGAAAAATAATAAAGGAGAGTGGCAAACACACCATAGTCTAAATCCTATTTGGGATGAATTGGATTATTTATTAGAGCTTAGTGGTTATGCCAAAGAGCTAGTTGTTCATGCTAGGAGTGCAAGCTTTGATGATTATAAAGATGATGTTAGTGTTAATCAGCCTTATATTTCAAAAGATAAAAATAGAGTTTTTGCTTTTAATGGTGTTATTTATAAAGTTAAATTGAAGCGAAGGTTATCAGGAAAAATAGGTGCACAAAAAATCTTTAGTTTGGTTAATCAGGAAGCTAGAAGAAAAAATATTTTAAAAAGTAATTTAAAAAATGAAGATATTATTAATCCTCTTTCTACATCTTTTAACTTAATAAAAGATAATAGTGAGAAAATTAAAGGTTTTAATTGTGTACTACTTAACAACAATAATCTGTCTGTAGTTTCTGACTACTCAGTTGAAGGAGAATACTTCAAATTATATAAAACTGATTTGAATGGAAAAATCGTCGTTTGTTCGCAACAAATAGGTAATTATCCTTGGCAATTGATCCCAAAAAGCCAGATTATTGATTTATAATAACTACTGTGAATAAATAGAAAGAAAATAATTATGTCTAGATTAGACGATACAATTCAAGCAAAAAAAGATAAAAGGAAATCATTGGAGAATTTAGGAGTAACAATCCATCCATATTCATATGATAAAACTCATTCAATTTCAGAGTGTTTGGAAAGTGAAGATAAAGAAGTAAAAACAGCTGGAAGAATCATGAGTTGGAGAACTCATGGTAATGTAATTTTTGCTGATCTTCAAGATAGCACTGGTAAAATGCAGGTCCTACTTCATAAAGATAACTTGGGTGAAAGTTTTGATGCTTTAGCCTTTGTTGATATGGGCGATTATTTAGCTGTAGAAGGAACTGTCGGTAAAACAAAAACAGGTGAGACTACTATCAAAGCTTCAAAATATGAGTTCCATGGTAAAGCATTAAGACCATTACCAACTGCTTGGAATGCTGCAGATAATAAAGAAGTTAGGTTTAGAAAAAGATATATAGATTTATTAGTAAATCCAAATACTAAAAGAGTTCTTGATGCTCGTTGGACAATTCTTAGAGAAACAAGAAGATTCTTGGAAGACGAATTTAACTTTATCGAAGTAGAAACTCCTGTTTTACAACCTCTTTATGGTGGAACTAATGCCACTCCATTTATCACTCATATGAATGCTCTTGATACTGATTTCTATTTGAGAGTTGCTCCTGAGCTATATCTTAAAAGATTAATCGTCGGTGGTTATGAAAGAATTTTTGAAATTGCCCGTAATTTCAGAAATGAAGGAATTGATCAAACTCATCAACCTGAGTTCACCATGATTGAGTGGTATCACGCCTACGCTGACTATAACGATGTGATGGATGTTACAGAAGGTCTAGTTAGACATTTAGTGACTAAACTTAATGGCAATACTAAACTTCAAGTCTTTGAAGATGAAGTAGATGTCGGTGGAAAATGGGAAAGAATTACCATGCTTGATGCTTTGATCAAATATGAGAATATTGATTTTGAGAAGTTGAGTGACGATGATGCAAAAGCAATGATGGCAGAACACAAATTAGAATTAATTGGTGAATACACTCGTGGTAAAGCCATGTTTAGCCTTTTTGACAATCTTGTTACTCCACATTTAATTGCTCCGACTTGGGTGATTGATTACCCACGTGATGTCAGTCCTCTATCTAAAAAACATCGTAACAATGACAAACTTGCTGAGAGATTTGAATGTTACATTGGTGGTAAAGAATTAGCTGATGGTTGGAGTGAGATTGTTGACCCAATTGACCAAAGAAGTATTTGGGAAAATGAACAAAAAAGAATGAGATCTGGAGACTCTGAAGCTCATCCAATGGATGAAGATTACTTAGAGGCAATGGATTATGGTATGCCACCACTTGGGGGAATTGGAATTGGGATTGATCGTCTGGTAATGTTCCTGACTAATACTTGGAGTATCAAAGAAGTGATCGCCTTCCCTACTCTTAGACCAATCAGAAATGCTGCCCAAGAAGCTTCAGTTCAAGCTGATATCCAAAAAGGAAAAATGACTGACAAAGATGTTGCAAATGAGCCACAAGAAGAGGTAGTGGTTGAAACATCTTCAAATGAAGAAGCTGTAGAAGACAATGGTGCTGATTTACCACCTAGAGCAGAAGCAGAAGCTTTGATTAAGAAATATATAAAGAATGAGAAATTGAGTCACCATTGTTATATGGTTGGTCAAGCGATGGAA
>JAOUMD010000033.1 GCA_029881675.1 Minisyncoccota bacterium
GCATACGCAAAAGAGCTTGGTGAAAACAGTGAACTTTGGTATCAGACAGGTTTATTACATGACTTAGATTGGGAAATGTTCCCTGATGAGCATCCAAATAAAGCTATAGCAGATATTATTAACCACTACCCTACTATAATGCTCGAGGCTATTAAAGCTCATGCACCTGGTAGAACGGGTAAACAACCACAAACTTTAATTGAACGATATCTATTTGCTTGTGATGAGCTATCTGGCTTAATGCACGCGGCTTCATTAATGAGACCAGGTGGATTCTCAGATATGAAAGTTAAATCAGTCAAAAAGAAAATCAAAGATAAATCATTTGCTGCTAATGTCTCAAGAGATGATATTAGACAAGGATTTGAGTTAATTGGAAAGACTCCTGATGAGCATATTGGTTTCTTGATTGAAGTATTTAAGGAATAAAAAAGCTTATAAAAGTAAAAGCAGCCTGTCTAAAGAGAACAGGCTGTTTTTTGTTGCTGAAGTTTAGCGGGTTGCTAAGAAAACGATGAAAGCAATGACTCCGATTATTGTAGCAATGCTACCAAAAACCAAAATCTTAAATTCTTTCCAAAGTTGTCTTGCAACTTGTTTCCGGGCACTTTTGAATTGATTTTTTATATCATCTGGTGTAACCGGTTTCATGGTATAAACCACTTTCATTCTATTTAGACGAAACTTCTCTTCAATTATACCAAAAAAACCCCAAATTGTCAATACTATAGGATATTACTTGTTATCTTCAAACTCAATCACTACCTTACTTCTAATCTTCTTAGCAATACTAAGAGATTTTTCTGAAGCAGTAATATAAAAGCTACCCAGAGGTTTATTTCCTGCTGGAGGTGCTTCATAATAATCACCTGGTACAAAGTTTAATTTAGACCAAGTAATATGCTTACTCTTAGGTAATTTTAATTGTTTGATTGTTCCTGACTCTGGCTCCCATATTTCACAAGCTGTGGCGCTACCAATTGCGTTAAATTGGTCCTCTACATCCTGTTTTAGGGCTAACTGGGTAATCATCTTTTCTAGGTCAATATCAAAGGCTGGTTTAGCTAGTTCTTGTCTAAATCCACCCATTCTAACGTTAATTTCAATTAAGTAGACATGACCCTTATGAACAAAGAACTCTGGATCTAAGAAAGTCTCTTTAAGTCTAGTAGCTCTTGCAATCTTTTGTAGGATAAATCTCATCTTTTGTTGAACAGGTTCTGGAGTATTTGAAGGAGTTGTTCTGAAGATAAGCTGGTAATGATCTTGACCAACATCTCTAGCACTGACTACTTTGAGTAAAGAAATAAAGTGTACTTTATGCTTTCTATCAACATAGCAAATTGGAACTACCATTTTTCCAGGCAGATATTCTTCAATCAAAACTGTTTTATCTTGACTATCTAATTGATCTACAGCCATTTCTTTTTTGAAGTGCTCATATAAATATGGATATGCGCCGTCAAAGTCAGCTACTGATTCTAATTTATGGACACCTCTACTATGTGCTCCAGCAAATGGTTTGATAATAACTGGGAATTGGACACTTTTAAGTAGTGTTGGAACTTCAGAAAGTTGGCAAGTAATAGTTCTTGGTCTAAAAAGTTGTAGGTTTAGTTCTTCCATTAATTCATGGAGATTAGCTTTATTGCTTACTTGGTCAACTGAGTGAAAAGAAGGTCCTGGAACCTGAAAGTGATCAACTAGTTGTCCATGAAGACTTTCATAGTAATCTTTACGGTTTATTATCCCAACAACCTCTTTATCTTTTGCATATTCAACTATTGTTTCAAATTCTTTTCCTTCAGGGATAAATAAATAGTTATCAGAATCATTCTGAGGGATCTCCGAATTAAATGAACACTCAATTGGAGTGAGTGCAGGATTAATTTTTAGAATGTGTTTTTCGAACTTTGGAAGTAATCCACCCCCAAGTAACAAGACAATTTTTTGCATTGATGTATTAAATCACTTTTTTTTATTTTGTCACTAAGTGAATTATATAAATAATTGGTTTACCAAATCATAGATGTAAATTAGGTACAAAAAAAGTAGGGATAGTTTTGTTTAAGAATTGATTAAATCTACAGAGTCTTTATCTAAGCCTAGGATATTTTTTTCTTTTTTCCATCCACCCATGATGTGGACATGAAGATGATGAACAGCCTGGACTTGTTTTCCAGTATTTAAGAAAATTTTGTAATTTTGGGAAATTCCAATTTCTTTGGCTACAGTTCTGGCTATTTGGAGTAATTCACTGTGGAAGTTATCATCTGTAATATCAATATCTTCTATTGAATCTAGATGTTGTTTTGGGACAAGTAGAACATGTTCTGGAGCAGTTTTATGATTATCATCAAAAGCTAACCATTTTTCATTCTCAAAACGAATGCTTCCTGGAATTTCTTTATTTATAATTTGACAAAAAATACAATCATTATCAGGCATAAGTTTCCTTTATTATCTCTATTACTTTATTTAATGTTAATGGACTTGGAGTTTGGTTACGGTGCTTAATTGAACCATTGATAAGCATTTTACCGCTGGCATGGTAGAACCAGGTACCTTTCTTATCTAATTCAATAATTTTTTCATGAAGTGGTTTAAGATCTATATCAATATCTGGTCTAACCTTAATTCTGACATGGCCAAGCTTTGTGTCCTTTCTGACTACCAAGGCATAACCCATTTTTTGAGCCATTTTGAGAGTGTCATCATTTCTTGTATCAAGTGCTAGAGCTTTACCTACCTTAATTTCAAATTCTTGGCCTTTTTCTTCAATGATCTCTTCTGCCTTGACTCTTTGAGTTAGAGTGGCATACGCACTATCTAAACAAGTCATACCAAAGTGGAGTTGGGATTCATCATTATGTGGGTCAAAGAACTCTAATCCTCTAATTAATTCATGGATCATAAAGTTATATTTAGTGTCATTAGCTTCATGCCAGTAAATTTCTTTAAAATGGTCTATCTCAGTTACAAAATCAACTAAAATTTTTAGTGCTTTATCATCTTTTAATTCTGGGTGAATTGAAACACAGTGGTCATAGACTAAAGTGGCTGCACAGATAGTGTCTAATGCTTTTTCTGGCTGGTGATGATCAAATTTACCCATACCAGTATCAACGTGAGTTACCTCATGAAGTTGAAAACCTTGTTCTTCTGCTTCTTCTAATTTAATTTTGTCTCCGGGATTAACAAAAGCTAAATGAGCATCAGCAAAATGTTGGGCATCAAATCTTTTAAGTAGCCAAACAGAAGCAATTGCGTCTAAATCTGGGGCATGATGAGTGACAATGAGTTTACGGTCCATATATGTTTTAGTATATCACTTGATGGTGGGAAATAACTTTGGGTATTTTTTATAAAAGTAAGTGGTATATTATTTTTTTAGGAAAAAAATTACCCACCGCAATCAACTTAAATTAGTTGATCGCAGTGGGCTCCTCACCGGGATATTTAATTAGTAATATACATATTGATACGGAAAATACCCAGACCCAAAAAGGATTGAAGATGGAGTGTATAGTTTTTTTACTGGTTTACTAAAAAAAACTATATAGGATTTACTTTTTGAAATTGGTCAATCTCTTGAGGACCCAAATGAGTATCTTGTATGTAAGTTTGAATGGTAAAGTTATTAAAGTCCAGATAATAGGTGCTTTATCATCTTCTCCCCTCACCCATACAGAAATCACTAACCATTTATTTTCATTTTTTAAATAGTTTGCAACTGCATGAATTTTTCTACCATTCACTGTTTTAATAAACTTGGTTGACTGACCCTGCTTAAATTTCTTACTACTATTCTTGATAGTTTGATAAACGGCATCTTTGGTAATTGTCCTGCCCTTGATACGATCAAAGGCATGGTTTGTAAAAACTAGGTTTTTATAATTTTTATCCATGCCTTTAATCTATCATTTTTATAGTTAGTAAACCAAACTTGGTTATATATTAATTATTTAATTAATATGCTTGTGCAAATAACCAACGGTGAGTTGCATCATTACCACACTTAATACACTGACCAGATTCTTCTTTGACACTGCCTTTTTTGTCAGTGAAAGGTAGACATCTAGTAGTTGCCTTAGTTTCTTCTTTGATGGCCTTTTCACAGGCTTCAGACTCACACCAGAAGGCTTTAATATATCCCCTATCACCATTCATGGCAGTAATTAGATCTTCATAACTATTAGCATCAGTAGTGAGATTTTCTACATTCTTCTTAGCTTTTTTAAACATAGCGGTTTGAATATCATCTAGAGTATCTTTTAAAGATTCGGCTAAGCCTTCTTCTTTGACACTACTCTTCTCTCCGTTATAACGAAGTTTCACCGTGACTTCTTTGTTTTCCATTTCTCTTGCACCAACGATTAGACAAACAGGAATCCCTTCAATCTCACAGTCATTCATTTTCCAGCCCATTGAGGTAGTTGTCTCAACTCTCTTGCTTGCTCTAATACCTGCTTTTTTAAGCATCTTGGTTAACTCAGTGGCATGGTTTATGACAGCTTCGTCTTTGTTTGCGGCGACTACCATGACTTGAGTAGGTGCAATCTTAGGTGGCATAACTAAACCTTCATCATCCCCATGGGTCATGATGATAGCTCCAATGATTCTGGTAGAAAGACCAAAACTATTTTGCCAAGCATATTGAGTTTTGTTATTTCCATCTTGGAAAGAAATATTGAAAGCATTTTCCTTTGAGAAGTTTTGTCCTAAATGGTGACTGGTTCCAGACTGAAGAGCTTTACCATCAGGCATCATTGCTTCAATAGTTGTAGTAATGTTGGCCCCGGCAAACTTTTCTGATTCACTCTTCCTGCCTGTTACAACAGGTACAGCCATGAAATCTTCGACTACACTTCTATATGATTCTAAAGCTTCATACATTAAGTCTACGGCTTCATCCTTAGTAGCATGAGCTGTGTGAGCTTCTTGCCATAAGAATTCTGTAGTTCTTAAAAAGAAGTTAGTTCTCTTTTCCCATCTGACAACGTTATTCCATTGGTTCAAAAGAACAGGTAAATCTCTATGAGATTGAACCCACTTACCGTACATGTCATACATGATTGTTTCTGAAGTAGGTCTGACGACTAGTTCTTCTGTAAGTTTTTCACCACCAGCATGGGTAACTACCGCAAGCTCAGGAGCAAAACCCTCAACGTGTTTGGCTTCTCTTTGTAGAAAAGACATTGGGATGAAAATTGGGAAATAACAGTTCTTGATTTCCATCTCATCTAAATATGTTTGATAACTCTTTTGGATATTTTCCCAGAGACCATAACCATTGGGACGAAAAACCATACAGCCTTTAACCGGTGAATAATCAGCTAGTTTAGCTTGCTGAATAACCTGGGTATACCATTTACTCATGTCTTCAGACTTGGCAGTTAATTGTCTTTTTGCCATAGATCTCCTTTTAATTACTAATATTTATAATAAGTAGGTAAGTTATTTATATTCTTTATAACTTATTGATATAAAAAAACTCGCCTTCATACACTAATGTTAGTGTACAAGGGCGAGTCTTCACACGCGGTACCACCTTGGTTCCCTGCAAATGCAGGCTTCATTGATATTTACGGATATCTACCGGAGAAGTTAGTACAAAGATGTCCTTCTCTACTCTCTAATGAGCTATTAGTTAGGAGCTAATAGTTTCCAGTTAAGGAAAAGTATTTGTGTATGGTTATTATACATTGATTTATAAATTATGTATTTACAATACAAAAGATGAAAAAATAATTGATGGCAGTATACAATTTTTATTGTTAAAATAATAAAAAGTAAGAAACAACAATAATAAATATGATCCAGAATGAGGCAGCTTCAACAGGAATTACAAAAGTACAACTAAGAGAAGCTTGGTTTCCTGATCCAACAAAACCAAAACCAGGTGCTGAATTAGTAGAAAAAATAAGTAAGGCAACAGACATTGTTTCTGGTTGGGATCACACTGGTGATGAAAATAAGAGAATTGCTGGGGACCCAGATGAGGCAATAAGAGATCTAACTGAAGCAGAAGAACAATTAGAAGGTTTAAAAACAGGAGATAACGAGAAAGATAATATTATCCAGAAAGTGATAAATGACATTTCTCAGTCAAGACAAGGTTTTCAGTATAGGCAAGAGCATGGTCTTGAAAGTATTTATAGTCAAAGAGATTTAATTCGTAGAGAGATGGCCCATATGCTTAATGATCATGAGGCTGGTCCAAAAGCTGCCAGGATGATGGAACAATTACAAAATCAACCTGATGCGTCTATCCTGGTAGATATACTTCAAGAGGAATACAAAAAGATTATTGAATTAATGGAAGAAGCAAGTGAATCAGATGAGGAACTTCTTTTGAGTGGTCAAGAATTAGTAGACCACATTTTTCAATATCATTTAAAAGGTGGTTTGAAAACAGCCCATCAGCTTTACCAGAAATCTCAGTTGATTAAAAAAAATATTGATTTGATTAGACCACTTTTAGAATTACAACAACAAACACGTACATTAGAAAATCTGGTAGACAGTCAAGAAAGAATGGAAAAGGGATCTATTAATGGAGCTATTTATAATTTAGTAGATGAGATTGGAAGACTGAGGCGCTATAAAGGGGCTGACCTGAATGAACAGCTAACCGTTTCAAAACATGAAGATATTGAGGATCCTATCGCCAGAATAGAAGCTTTAATTGCCGACATTGAATCTGAATTACAACCAGATCCTGAAGAAAAAGACGTTGATTCTATTGCTCAAGGAAGTAAAGATGCCCAAGAAAAAATTAATAAATTACTGAAGAAACAAGACTCAAAGTTGTTTAAATGGCAAGTTAAACTAGGTATGACAACTGAACAAGCTCTTGAAGATGAAATACAAGAATTAATAGCAAAAAGAAATCAACTTGGTGATAAAGTAAGAAGAATTTATGGAACTAAGGAAGCTATTGATAAAAGATCAGACAGTGTTCAAAGAATTATTAGTGAATCAAGAGAGTTAATTGAATCAATAAAAACTAATTCTTAAATAAAAACCGCCTCATGGAGTGCATGTGGCGGAATTCTTTCTTCATTGGTGTTACCGTAAGTTGACGATCGTTAGATCGTAAAAGAACGGTTCCCCGATTATCCACGAAGGAAGGTTGGGGCAATATGATTGAGCAAGGCAAACATAGTATTCACCTTCTATTTTCTCAACCTCACCAATAATGACTGTTGGGCTGACGATTTCTGTTGCAGTGAAATTGGTTCCTTGTGGGGTAAGTGAGTCCCCCGGGGCAACGCTGTAGTGATTTTGTCCACTATGTACATCAACCCAATTATCAGTGTGATTAACAACTGTATATTGGATGGAGCCATCTTGACGGACAAATTCATCTATTTCGATGCCATCTGGTTGTAGTTCGGAATAAACCAAAACTACGCCAATTACTAAAACAGAGATTACAGTTAGAATTGTGATAATTCTATGGTTCATCAGTTTACCTCGTGATAACTTAAAATTCAGAGTCCATTATAGCAAAAAACACCACAAATGTCAATAGTTATGGGATATTTTATATCTGGTGGAATAAATAAAATTAGTTCTAAATCCAAGCTCTAATTGACTCCCCTAATACAGGAGCAACATCAACTATCTTAATTTTATCTGGTAAGTTCTCATGATGAACTGAGTTAGTAATAACTACACTGTCTATACTTTCATCATTCATTTTTGCTAATCCATCACCAGCAAATAAACCATGGGTAATTAGGAAGTGTACTTCCCTAGCCCCTTTTTCTTTGAGGAATTTAGCTGTTTCTACTACAGTACCTCCGGTGTTAATAACATCATCATAAATTATACAAACCTTATCTTTAACGTCGCCAGAGAGTCCTTTTGGGGTAACCTTGCCAGTGTATAAATCTCTATGCTTATCAATATTCTCTAATTCTAGAGATAATGTATCGGCAAAGGTTCTAGCTCTTTTGAGTCCACCAAAATCTGGACTAACAATAACTGCAGCACTGAGATTAAAATTATCTTGTACATACTTTGTGAATGGTTTTAAAGCTAAGATATGGTGAGTTGGAATTGAGAAAAAACCAGGAATACTTGAGTTGTGTAAATCTAGTAAAGAGACTCTTTTGATATAGGTATTTGAGATAATATTAGCAATAACACGGGCTGCAATTGGTTCTCCATCTCTAAAGACTTTATCTTGGAGAGAATAACCCATCCAAGGAATAATAAAGTTAATGTGTCTTGCTCCGGCTCTTTCTAGTGCATCAATAAGGAGAAGTGTTTCAACAATATTCTCATCAACAGGTTGATCAAAGGATTGAACAAGACAAATATTTTCTCCAGCAATATCATCTTTAATCCAAACTCTTTTTTCTCCATTAGCAAATTTAGATATTTCTAAATCAATTGTTTCAATGTTTAAGTACTGAGCAATTTTAGTTGCTAAAGGGAGGTTGGATGAGCCAGAGATTAGTTTCATATATGGTTATTATAGTACATGATTATTTTTTAGGTAAAATACAGTATTTAAATTCTCCTGGTTGGACTGTTTTACAGCTAAGAGGCTTTGTTGATTCTATTGAGCAGAGTCCATCTTGAGTTAGGTAAGGACATTTACCTAGAAGGTATATATAAAACCACATTTCATTATCTGTATATTTTTCTTCAACATCTACTATTTGATCAAGGTAATGTTTTAAAAATATTCTTACGTATTCTTCTGAGGTAACAAGAATGATGGAATCATGACAACAGGCAGCTTTAATTTCTTGTCCATTTCTTAATATATGGCAACCAAAACATGGGTTATCTGGATTGATCATAAATTGTGATTGATTAGATCACGTGTTTCTAGGGCAGATTTTCTTATATCAGTTAAATAATTTTTTTCGTTTGGTTTAAAAGTAAATGTAATTCCTCTCGAGGAATTAACAATTGCTCCCAACTTATCTTTATTAAAGAAATGTTTCAGGAGTGATGGGTCCCCTCCTTGTGCCCCAATTCCTGGGACAAGAAAGATACTTTGAGGTAATACTTTTCTAAATTGCTGAGCTGATTTTGGATATGTAGCACCAATGACTGCTCCAAGAGAATGATAACCGTATTCATCTAAGGGTAATGATTCAGCTTGGTGGTTAATCATTTGAGCAACACGCATTGAAATACTCTGGTTATCTATTTTTAAATCTTGCAGATCTTTACTGCCAGGATTAGATGTTTTGACTAAAACAAATAACCCTTTTTGTTCTTGTTTTGCAACGCTGACAAATGGTTCTAAAGTATCTTCGCCAAGAAAAGGATTAATTGTAATGGAATCAATATCACTCTCTACTTTTTTATTAAACAACTTATTTCCTCCAAGGTAGGCATGGGCATATCCTTGTGCGGTTGAGCCAATGTCTCCCCTTTTTATGTCAGCAATAACAACTAGATCAAGTGACTTTGCATATTTAACTGTATCCCAAAATGATTGAATTCCCTCAGCTCCAAATTGCTCGTAGAAGGCAATCTGAGGTTTGACACAGCATGCTAAATCAACAACTGTATCTAAAACTTGTTTGTTAAATGTTGTAATAGCATCAGCGGCAGCTTGGTTGGTTTGGCCATGTTTCTTTATCGCTGCATTAAGAATGGTTTTTGGGAGTAACTCTAATCTTGGGTCAAGACCAACACACAGTCGGGAGTTCTTCTCTAAAATTGCTTTATTTAGTTTTTGACTGAACATATTTTTTGCCATGGCCCATATGAGTATTAATTGGTTTCTTTTCTTTACAAAGTTTACACTTATTTTCATCCCAAGCTTTGGCTGGGACATTTGCTCCAACAATTAGTGGGGCATCAAACATCTCACTAGTAACTAATTTTTTATTTCTGTTGACCATCACACAAACACCAACAACTTTGCCGCCATATTCTCTGACCGTATCAACAACTTTTTTGACTGAACCACCGGTTGTGGTTAGATCTTCAACCACTAGAACATTTTTTCCAGTTACAAATTTGTCATATCCTCTGCCGATGATGAAAGTTTTGACGGGGTCTTTTTCTGCATAGACGCCATAAATTTCTTTGCCTTTAATTTTGCTTAAATGAAAAGAAATCCATTGGGATAAAATAATCCCGCCAAGGGCGGGAGCAACTACGGTATCAATGTCTAAGTCTGAACACTTCTTGGCAAGTATTTTACATACCTGCGAAGTGACTTTTGTGTGAGGATAAAGAGAATCTTTATTAATATATACTTCACCGTGTTTACCTGATGTGTAAACAAAGTGATCATCAGTATAGATAGCCTGTACTGATTGAAGCAAGTTAAGAATTTTTGACATCAGAGTGTATTTTAGCACTGTGAAGGCAAAATTGAGTAATTAGATTGAGATTAAGTTAAATTCTTTATTTGAATATAAAAGATATTGATTGTCTGCCAACAATAATGCTTGTTGAGAGTTTGCATAAGCATACTCAGTAGCCTTAACATATTTATCTTTAAAATATGAATTACCCCAATGAGGAAAAATAGTGAAGTTGAAAATACCAATGGCTTTATTATTCTCTAAAGAAGCTTTTTTAGGGTCATCAATAAATTTAATTGGGTCAATATTATTACTCAGTAAGACTGAACCAGCACTAGAACCAACATAGATCTTGTCTTTGAAATAATCTTCTTTTATTAACTCAGTAAATCCAGACTTATTAGATTTTTCTAAGAGGTAGAAAGTATTGCCTCCAGAGACAAAAAAAACATCAAATTTAGATAAGTCTTTGGTTAGTTGATCTTTGGTCTTATCTACAAGCGAGTAATCAGTAACTGTAAAACCAACATTAGTTAGTGCATCACGATCAGCTTTTAACCAGTCTGCTTCTGCTTTGTTATATACGTCAGCAGCAGTATCAATAAAGGCTACTGATAACTTATTAGGTTTCATTCCAAACTCTTTAGACCATTCTTTGGTGACTAAATAGGAGTTTGAAGTGAGGATGAATTTCATAAGTAAACATTATAATAGATAAA
Source organism: Minisyncoccota bacterium (assembly GCA_029881675.1). Taxonomy (GTDB): domain Bacteria; phylum Patescibacteriota; class Microgenomatia; order UBA1400; family PJMF01; genus JAHDXH01. The sequence continues at coordinate 11,009 of JAOUMD010000033.1, forward strand.
ATGGCTTTTAGGCTGGCTTTATTAATATTAATGATATAATAAATCACTATTGGATTATCTGATTGAGGAGATGAATAAGTGAAAGCACGAAAAGTTCTTTTAGGAGGTAGTATCGTTGCTGAGACATTATCTAGTATTGATCCATCCCGTGAATATAAGCAAAGCTTTATTCAAGAGTGGCAGGATTCTTGGTCTATAAACCAAGAAGAATGGTGGAAATTACGCGGTGACAAAGTCTCTAGTGATGTGTTGAAAAGCTCTAATGCTT
>JAOUMD010000023.1 GCA_029881675.1 Minisyncoccota bacterium
TGAAACCCTTTTTTAATTTTACCTTTTTCAAAAAAACCAATCCGTTCTACATCTACTCCAGTTTTTTTTCTAAATTCACCCCATTCCCATGATTGGAGAGGGTGATCAACTACTTTGTTGTATTCTTCTTTGTCTTCTTCGCGTAAGGGTCTAATTAGCATTGTGTGTAATTATAGGGGAAAACTTCTTAAAAATCCAAGAAGGAGTCTACATCCATGTCTCCACTTAATACAGAATTTAAAACATCATCATCGATGACGAGTCTTCTTTTAGGTTTAACTGGTTCTGGTTTCTTTTTAAAGTTATCTTTGTTGTAGAACCATTTATTACCACCATTATTATTTTGGCCAGTATAGTCATGGATAATTTTACTTTCTGTTCTAAGAATAGTTGAATCTATATCTTGCATGAAGCGGCTTAGAGTTGAATATGAGCTATTACCATACATATATCTTTTTTGAGCACTTGAGAAAAATAACTTTTCTTTGGCTCTAGTGATACCGACATAGCACAGTCTTCTCTCCTCTTCCATTTGGTCTTTCTCTAAGAGTGATCGAGAGTGAGGCAATAGACCTTCTTCCATCCCCACCATGAATACCACTGGAAATTCCAATCCTTTGGCTGAGTGTAAACTCATCATGGTAATGGCATTCTGGGCATTGATAGCTTGAGCATCAGCCATTTGATTGTCCTGGACAAGAGCAATGTTTTCTAAGAAGAGTCCAACATTATCAAACTGAGCTGCCACATTTAGTAACTCATCAATATTATTAAGTCTATCAACGTCATCAGGATCATTGGGTTTAAATTTAGCTTTATAGTCAGTAGCTTCTAAAATCTTTTCTAATAGTTCGACTGGAGTTACTTCAGACTTATTTACAGCCTCTAAAGCTAGTTTAAAGGCACTAAAACGGCGTTTTCCGACCTTGAGAGATCTACTCTCTGAAACGCTGTCATTAGGGTTAATTGCAACCTTTAAATAGGACAAAATATCTTTTATCTCTTTTCTTTCATAGAATTTAAAACCACCTACCAATTTATATGGTATTCCCTGTCTGACACAGGCTTCTTCAAAGAGACGAGACTGTGCATTGGTTCGATATAGAATGGCCATGTCACCATAGTCATGACTGACAAGGCCCTTAATCTTTTTCATTACTTCCATGGCTTCTGTTTCACCAGAATCTGTCTCTAAGTGAGTTAGTTTGTCAGTTTCAGTATTTTGAGTCCATAAACTTAAGATTGGATGAGAACTATTTTTTGAGATTACTTGGGTAGCAGCATCAAGAATACTTTGGGTAGAACGATAGTTTTGTTCTAGTCGATATTCTTTTAGATCAGGGAAATCTGATTTAATTTTCATCATGTTCTTATAATCTGCCCCTCGCCAAGCGTAGATGCTTTGTGAGAAGTCCCCGACTACAAATAGATTATTTTGTGGCTTGGTAAAATATTTAGTTAACTGATACTGAGCTTTATTTGTATCTTGATACTCATCAACTAAAACATATTGGATCATGTCTTGAAAATATGCCAGAGTAGCTTTGTCTTGAGCAAACAGTTTGTTAGTTAAGTTAAGTAAGTCATCAAAATCTACAGCAGAGTTTTTTCTTAAGTTGTGCTGATACAGTTTATATATTCTAGCGACTGTCTCTTGATATCTGCCATTAGCAAAGTTCTCATATTCTTCTGGAGAAAGCATTTCATTTTTTGCATTGGAAATTGTTGCCAGGACTGATCTTGGTTTCATTTCTTTTGGGTCAAGATTTATTTCCTTATAGATTTGTTTTATTAAATCTACTTGCTCATTACTGTCATAGATAACATAGTTATTATCTAAGCCTATTCTTTGACCATATCTCCTCAAAATCTTGGCACAAATACTATGGAATGTTCCAGATAATGGTAATTTAGAGCCAGTTGTTTCCATGACTCTTTTGTTCATTTCATGGGCGGCTTTATTTGTAAAAGTAACCAGCATGATGCTTTGAGGGTGTACACCCTTCTCTTGAATTAAGTGAGCTACTCTAGTAGTTAAGACTCTTGTTTTCCCAGAACCAGCTCCAGCTAGTACCAAAGCAGGCCCTTCTTCATGGAGAACTGCCTTTTTTTGATCATCATTGAGTGCGTCTAATAGTTGGGACATGTTGACCATATTAGCATGTATGACTCGGCTTGTGATATAACAAGTTTATGAAGTATATTTTTGCCAATTGGAAATCAAATAAAAATAGAAAAGATGCAGAACATTGGATGGATGAGTTTGATAAGAACTATGCTCATTTTGCAAGTCATGAAGATTTAGAAATCATCATCGCTCCCCCCATGCCTTCTCTTATGTTTATCTCAAATAGATTATTAGATAGACAAAAACACCCCCATGTCTATTTAGCAGTACAAGACCTTAGTTCATATCCTGCTGGTAGCTATACCGGAGCTGTTTCTACAGTTAATTTAGAAGGTTTTAATGTTAAATACGCTATTCTCGGTCATAGTGAAAGACGTAACTATTTTGAAGAGTCAGATATGGATGTAGCAAAAAAAGTAGATCAAGCAGTTGAAGCTGGAATTACTCCAGTAGTTTGTGTTGATGAAGACTATATTGAGTCACAAGCATATGCCATAGATAAGAAGCATCATAAAAAATGCATTGTTGCCTATGAACCACTTAGTGCTATTGGGACAGGTGATGAAATGAACCCAAAAAAGGTTGTTGAAGTTGTTAATAGAATTAGAAAAGCTTTTGGTGATGTCAGAGTTATTTATGGGGGTAGTGTCGATGGAGATAATGTTAAAGATTATTTAGAGGTATGTGATGGGGTATTAGTTGGTGGGGCTAGTTTGAAGGTGGATGAGTTTAAGAGGTTGGTTTAGATTAGTTTAGTTTTGTTTCTGTTATTTCTTTATAATTAATCTATATGTTTTTTAGGTCAGAAACTAAATCAAGAGAAGAACTTAGTGAAAGTAGTGCAACTTTATTATCTGAGGCAAAATCAGAGATACAAGCTTCTGATTTTATTAGAGATCAGATTAAAGAAGCTTTTGATACTAATGAGCTTGCCCCACTATTAGGAATTAGTTCAATCAACAAAATTCTTTTAGAACAAAATGATCATAGTTTGGCTACATTAGGCTTACTAGAAACCGATGATGATCTTAATTTTTTGTTAGCAAAATGCAAAGAAATTTTTGATGACAAAAAGAATCATCAAAATTATGAAAGAATTACTCCAACTTCATTGGTATTAAGATTAATTCCACTTTTCAATAGAACAAAATACAAGCCAATCTTTACCTTTATCATGGCATATGCACAAAAAGAGTTAGTGCAGATTGTGAGAAATGATTCACTAGATCCAGAAACAATTTCTTTTTATCATTTTTATAAAAAAAATAATGAAATTGAAGTAACACCTGATCTTGAAATAGCATTTAAAACCTTAGAGCCAAATCAGAAAGACCAATTAGTTACTAGTGAGTCAAATAAAGAAAATATACAGCTTGATGTTGCCCCAGAAATTGATTTATCAGATTGGATCTTACCTTCAAAAGTTAAAGACTGGTTTGAAAAAAATGGTAAAGATGAGATCTTTGCTAGAAAAATTATTGATGCACTTAAAATTCATTATAAAGATGGTGGTGTACCTGTAGATAAATACCAGATTAATTGGGATAACGGAATTTATTTATTGATAGAAGCATTACAGGTCCTCCCTATTACAGAAGTATTTTCAACTGTTGATAGCTTGATTCCCTCAGAAGAATCAAAGCTTATCTTTTTACTCAGTTCTCATTGGCTAAGAGTTTTATTACAAGATGAAGCTACTCAAAAAGAGTCTTTAGATTATATTAAGCAAGTTATTCAAAATAAAAACTATAAAGAGTTTATTAGAGATTTTGGTTCACTTATTGTTGGTGAAGAGCTTTTTAGAATGGGTGAAACAAAATTAGGTGGTGAAATTTGGCCATATACCTTTTTAATAAAGCGGATAAGGTCATATCAACAAGCTACTTTATTATTTATTCGTATGGATGCATCAAGGTTGAGAAAAGCGGAAGAGGAAAAAGAAAAAGATCCTCCTCCTAAAAATAAATCTAAAGAAGTCAAGAAAAAATTTAAAAAGCATTTGGCTCATAAAAAACAGTCATTAAAAAAATATCTTACTGAAACTTTTGAACAACTAGAAGGTGTAGATACTAAAGTAATAAAACAATTAAAGGAATCACTTTTTAAAGTGATTGATAATGGTAATGTACAAGAAGTACAGTTTCTATCTCTCATTATTAAAAAACATGGTTTATTTAGTGATGAAGTAATTGCTCTTTTTAAAGACAACGAGCAAAGTAGCAATTTCCTTAATTTAGAGAAAACTGGTTCAGATATTGAAATTGGTTTAGGACAATTCAGAGGTATTTTAGTTAATACTGTCTCAGAAGAATCATTGGCAATTTGGCAAACAGTACAAAATTTAACAGATAATGACAGTAAATCAGTAATTCCGGTGACACAAATTATTAAAAACTATCCTGATAGAAAAAACAAGCAACTACGACGGGTTGTAACTCCCTATTCTGGTATGAGTGTCGGAGAATTACTTCGTATTTTTCATGATGAGCATAATCTGTCTGAAGCAGATTTATATGAAAGATTGGGATTAGATGGAAGACTCAAGTCCCCTTCACTGTCACTTGGTTATAGAGTTGTACTTTTAATGGAAGAATTACGAGTAAAGTTAGGAGAAACTAAGGGGTTATTAGCTAAACATAAGATTGATCATGGTCATCCTCATCCATTTAACTTTTTTGTTTCTTTTGTAGATAAAAGATATTTAGAGGAACAAAGAGCACAAGGCAATAATCTCAATTCACTTGAATATAGTCCTGAAAAAGTAACATTTAATGTTGAAGAATATTTAGAAAATACTGAACAATATGAGGTCGTAGTTAGACTTGGTGATTGGGATCAGCCAATTAGCCAATAATATAATTGCTTTTTTTAATCAAGAAATTGGACTAATTGAATAAATTGAAAAAGTATATTTAACCTATTTCCATAATCTGTAACTCACAAATCATAGGTTATTTTTATTAAGATACTTATACAACCAAAAACCCCTCCATACGGAGGGGTTCTTATTTCTTATTTACCTAAAATTATTTTGTAATTTTAGTGATTGCACCAGCACCGATGGTATGACCACCTTCTCTGATAGCGAATCTAAGACCTTCTTGAAGAGCAACAGGAACGATCAATTTAACGACCATTTTAGCGTTGTCTCCAGGCATAACCATTTCTACACCTTCTGGTAAAGTGACTTCACCAGTAACGTCTGTAGTTCTGATATAGAATTGAGGTCTGTATCCTGAGAAGAAAGGTTTGTGTCTTCCACCTTCTTCTTTTGTTAGAACATAAACTTCAGCTTCAAAATCAGTATGAGGTTTAGCTGTACCAGCCTTTGCAAGAACTTGTCCTCTTTCAACATCGTCTTTACCGATACCTCTTAAGAGGATACCAACGTTGTCTCCAGCTTGACCAGAATCGAGCATTTTTCTAAACATTTCAACACCAGTGACGACAGTTTTTCTTGCGTCTCTGATACCAACAATTTCGATTTCTTCGTTAACTTTGACTTCACCTGTTTCAATTCTACCGGTAACAACAGTTCCTCTACCTTTGATAGAGAAAACGTCTTCGATAGGCATTAAGAAAGGTTTAGCAAGATCTCTGACTGGGTCAGGAATCCATTCATCACAAGTTTGAATAAGCTTAAAGATTTGGTCTTGAGCAGCTGCATCACCTTCAATAGCTTTAAGAGCACTAACTCTAACTACTGGGATGTTGTCACCGTCAAATTTGTATTTAGTAAGAAGTTCTCTTACTTCCATTTCAACAAGGTCAAGAAGTTCTTCATCATCAACCATGTCACATTTGTTTAAAGCAACAACGATTTGAGGAACAGCAACTTGTTTTGCTAAAAGGATATGTTCTCTTGTTTGAGGCATAGGACCGTCAGTCGCAGCAACAACTAAGATAGCACCGTCCATTTGAGCAGCACCAGTGATCATGTTTTTAATATAGTCAGCGTGACCAGGAGCATCGATATGAGCGTAATGTCTCTTTTCAGATTCATACTCAATATGAGAAATGTTAATAGTAACACCTCTAGCGATTTCTTCTGGGCTAGATTCGATGTCTGCATAGACCATCGCTTTGTTTGTATCACAAGGGACCTTAACAGCTAAGGTTTGAGTGATAGCAGCAGTTAAAGTTGTCTTACCGTGGTCAACGTGGCCGATTGTACCAATATTGACGTGAGGCTTAGAACGATTAAATTTTGAGTCTGCCATAATGTCTCCTTTAATTTTATTTAAATAATTTCTAATTTATAATACTACTTTTTTTTCTCTTCACGAATCTTTTCTACAATGTTTTGTGGAACAGGTTCATAAGTATGAGGAAGCATCACACTTGATGCTCTACCTTGAGTCATACTTCTAAGAATTGTAACATAGCCTTGCATTTCAGCCAACGGGACTAAAGCAGTGATAATGACGACATTACCTCTGTTTGCAGTACCTTGAATTTGGCCTCTTCTACTAGATAAGTCACCGATAACATCACCCATGAATGCTTCAGGGGAAGTAACTTCAACTTTCATGACAGGTTCTAGAAGAACCATGTCAGCTTTTGCAGTAGCATCTCTCATACCAAGACTTCCAGCCATCTTAAATGATAATTCAGATGAGTCGACCTCATGGTAAGAACCATCATATAATGTAACTTTAATGTCAGTCATTGGATATCCAGCTAAGAAACCTCTCTCGAGAGCTTCTTCAATACCTTTATTTGTAGGGTTGATGTATTCTCTTGGAACAACACCACCTTTGATTTCATTTACGAATTCATAACCAGTGCCTCTTTCAGTTGGCTCAATTCTTAAAAGAACGTGACCATACTGACCTCTACCACCAGTTTGTTTGATGTATTTTCCTTCACCTTCAGCTGCTTTAGTGATAGATTCACGATATGCAACTTGAGGAGCACCGATATTTGCATCAACTCTAAATTCTCTCTTCATACGATCAACTAAGATTTCTAAGTGAAGCTCACCCATACCACCGATGATGGTTTGGCCAGTTTCGTGGTTAGATTTAATAGTAAATGTAGGATCTTCTTCAGAAAGTTTAGCAAGAGCCATACCCATTTTTTCTTGGTCTGACTTTGTTTTTGGTTCAATAGCAAGAGAAATAACAGGTTCTGCAAAGGTAATACCTTCAAGCTCAATTGGGTGATCTTGGTCACAAAGAGTGTCACCAGTTTTGGTTTCTTTAAGACCGACCATAGCAACAATCTCACCAGCTTTAGCTTCAGAAATTTCTTCTCTTTCATTTGCATGCATGAGAAGTAAACGACCGACTCTTTCTTTTGTACCTCTTGTAGAGTTATAGATATAACTTCCTGCTTGAATAACTCCTGAGTAAACACGAGTATAAGTTAATTTACCAACGTGAGGGTCTGTTTGAATCTTGAAAGATAAAGCAGACATTGTTTCTTCTGGAACTAATTGTCTTGTTTCTTCTTCTTTTGTCTTTGGGTTTGTACCGGTAATGTGATCAACATCAACTGGAGAAGGAAGATATTCAACAACTGCATCAAGCATTGGTTGAACACCAGTATTCTTTAGTGAAGAACCAGCATAAATAGGAACTAGTTTGTATTCAATAACAGCTTTTCTTAAAGCAGCCTTGAGTTCATTAACAGGGATTTTTTCATCATTAAAGAACTTTTCAAGTAAAACATCATCAGTCTCAGCGATAGCTTCAACTAAGTTTGCTCTATGTTCTACAACTTGTGCTTTATATTCTTCTGGAATTTCTTTGACTTCTGGTTCAGTGTCTTGTGCATTATCTTTCCAATACAGTGCTTTTTGGGTGATTAGGTCAATAACACCTCTAAAGTCATTCTCTGCACCCATAGGAAGAACCATGACAGCTGGTTTTACACCAAACTTTTCAATGATGTCTTCTACAGTGGCGAGGAAGTCAGCACCTAATTTGTCCATCTTATTTACAAAACAGATTCTAGGAACATTATATTTATCAGCTTGTCTCCAAACAGTTTCAGATTGTGATTGAACACCTTCTGAAGCATCTAGAACTGTAACACCACCATCTAGAACACGAAGTGATCTTTCTACTTCTGCAGTAAAGTCAACGTGACCTGGGGTATCAATAATGTTAAATCTATATTTTTCTTTAGGAAGATGAGTATCAAAGTGAGGTTCCCAGAAAGCAGTAGTAGCAGCAGAAACGATAGTAATACCTCTTTCTTGCTCTTGAGCCATCCAGTCCATAGTAGCAGCACCTTCGTGAACTTCACCGATTTTATAATTACGACCGGTGAAATACAGAATACGTTCTGTTGTAGTGGTCTTTCCTGCGTCAATATGGGCAATAATACCAATATTACGGATTCTTTCTAAAGGGACTCTAATGTTTTGTTTGCTCATGTTTCTTAATATAAATTATTTACGAAAATACAATTATGACAGTAATGAATTACTTTATCTACCTAGTGTTTACCATCTGAAATGTGAGAAAGCTTTATTAGCTTCAGCCATTTTATGAGAGCTATTTTTCTTGTTAACTGATCCACTTTGTCCTTCTAAAGAATCTAGCATTTCAGCAGCAAGTTTGTCTGCATATGTGTGGTACTGTTTATTAGGTCTTTTGTTTGATTCTGTGACTAACCATCTTGTAGCAAGTGATAATCCTCTAACACCTCTGATAGGCATAGGGATTTGGTAGGCAGCACCACCAACACGTCTGGATCTTACTTCCATTTGTGGAGTGACAGCTTCTAGAACTGCATCAAGTAGTTCTAATGGCTTCATGCCTGATTTTTTACTAGCTATTTCTAATGCGTTATAAACTTGTTTTTGAGCGACAGATTTTTTACCATCTATCATTGCTCTATTAATTAGTTTTGCAACTTGGACTGAACCATATTTTGCATCTGGAAGAATAACTTTGACTTTTGCTCTTTTAGATCTCATTTTAACCTCTCTTTACACCATACTTACTTCTGCTTGATTTTCTGTCAGTAACACCAGCACAGTCATATTTTCCTCTGACTACGTGATACTTAACACCAGGCAAATCTTTAACTCTACCACCTCTTACAAGAACAACAGAGTGTTCTGCTAAGTTATGACCCTCACCTTGGATGTAAGCAGTAACCTCGACTTTATTTGAAAGTCTGACCCTAGCTACTTTACGTAGCGCTGAGTTAGGTTTCTTTGGAGTCATAGTTTTTACAATAGTACATACACCACGTTTTTGTGGGTTTGTAGTTTTTGTAGGTTTACCTGAGTTTGTGTTAAAACTTCTTCTTAGAGCGGTAGCTTTAATCTTCTTAGGTTTGCTTTTTCTTCCACCCTTACGGATGAGTTGGTTAATTGTAGGCATAAATTAATTACTTTTTCTTAAATAACAATAATTTGATACGAAATAGGTCATGATTATAACACATTCTTATCTAGTTTTGAATTTCGATTGACGCTTTCTCTTTACTTGTTGGAATTAGTCTACCGATGATGACATTTTCTTTAAGTCCTTCAAGGTAATCAATAGCACCTGAAGCAGCAGCATCAGTCAACACATTCTTAGTATGTTGGAATGAAGCAGCAGATAACCAAGAGCTTGTAAAGAGTGATGATCTAGTAATACCTAAGATCATAACCTTTGCAGTTGCAGGTTCTCCACCAGCTGCCATAGTTGCATCATTTTCCTTAACAAACTTATTCTTCTCAGTCACTTCTCCAGTTAAGAAATTACTGTCACCAGGATTTTCGACTTGAACCTTGTCAGCCATCTTACGAAGGATAACTTCAAAATGTTTATCATGAATCGGAATTCCTTGAGATTCATAAACACCTTGAGCTTGTTCTAAGACATATTCTTGAGTTGCAAGTAAGCCTTTTGTTGTCAATATTTCCTTTGGATCAACTGAACCTTTAGTTAATTGAGCACCCATGTGGACAAGGTCACCATCTTTAACGAGGAATTCAGAATTATTTGTAACTTTATATACAACTTCTTCATCATTTTCAGATGTTATCTTGATAAGAGTATTCTTTTCTGTAGGTTCAATAGTGACTTTACCAGCTAATTGAGTAATTGGAGCTTGGCTCTTTGGAGTTCTAGCTTCAAATAGTTCTTCAATTCTTGGAAGACCTTGTGTAACGTCTAGACCAACAATACCACCACTATGCTTAACACGCATGGTTAGCTGAGTACCAGGCTCACCAATAGATTGAGCAGCGACGACTCCAACTGGAACACCGATTTCTACTTCATCTCTTGTTGAGAAGTCCCAACCATAACATTTTGCACACATACCTGCTGGAGACTCACAAGTTAATGGAGATCTAACATTGATTTGGTCAAGACCAAGTGAACTAATTTCCTCAGATATTTTTTGAGTGATAATTTCACCATCTTTTACTATGACTTTTTTACCATCCTTTATGTCTCCATTAGCATAACGACCGATGATTCTCTTAGCGAAAACTTCATCTCTGTCACCTCTTGAGATCTCTAGACCTTTTTTGGTTTCACAGTCATTCATTCTAATGATTACATCGTGAGAAACATCAACTAGTCTTCTAGTTAGATAACCAGCGTCAGCAGTTTTAAGAGCTGAGTCAGTAAGACCTTTTCTAGAACCTCTTGCAGAAGTTACGTATTCAAAGATAGAAAGTCCTTGTCTAAAGTTAGACTTGGTAGGCATTTCAACAATGTTACCTAGAGGGTCAACAACAAGACCTCTCATTGCAGCAAGCTGTTTAACCTGATCTCTAGAAGCACGAGTACCTCCAGAATTAATCATAACTTTAACAGCATTGTCTTCTGAATATGAATTCCAAGTTTGGTTAGCCACATCTTCTGTAGTTTCCATCCAAAGGTCAATATTCATACGTTTTTTCTCATCATTGGTGATTAAACCTTGAAGATAGTTATCTTGAATTTCCTCTGCTTTTTTGTTAGCTGTCTTGATGATCGCATCTTTATTGTCAATCATTTTACAGTCTGTAACAGATACAGATAGACCTGAACTAGTAATTGATGCAAATCCCATGTCTTTAATGTCATCGATTAATCTAGCAACTCTTTCACTGCTTTCTTTTTCAATAGATTTTGTGACAATTTCTTTTATTTTCTTTGCAGTAGCAGCTTCATTTACAAAACCATACCAGTCTGGAAGAATATCATTGAACTTAAGTCTACCTACTGTAGTCTCGATGATTTTTGCACCATCTTTAGTTTGAATTCTAACTTTAACAAGTTGTCTCTCTTCAATTTTACCGACTTGGTTTGCATGATATGCTTCATTCTTGTCTGAGAAGATTGTTTGAACCGCTTCATATTTTGTACTTATTTCTGTTAAGTAGTAGATACCTAGTGCCATATTCTTGTTAGGCACGGTAATAGGTTCACCATTAGCAGGTTTAAGTAAGTTAACAGAAGGCATCATCAAGTCTTTAGCTTCTTGTTGTGCAGCTTTAGTTAGAGGAACGTGAACAGCCATTTGGTCACCATCAAAGTCAGCGTTGTATCCAGAACAAACACAAGGGTGAAGTTGGATAGCGCTACCTTCAGTAAGTTGAGGATAAAATGCCTGCATACCAAGTTTATGAAGAGTTGGAGCACGGTTTAGGATCACAGGGTGATTCTTTGTTACCTTTTCCAAAATATCATAAACGATAGGTTCTTTTCTCTCGAGTAAGTGCTTTGCAGTCTTAACATTTGGTGAAACACCACCAGAAATAAGTTCTCTTAAAACATAAGGTTTGAACATTTCTAGAGCGATATCTTTAGGGATACCACATTCATTAAGTTTAAGATGAGGACCAACAACAATAACTGAACGACCAGAATAGTCAACACGTTTACCAAGAAGATTTTGTCTGAAACGACCTTGTTTACCTTTAAGCATTTCACTTAAAGATCTTAATGGTCTTCTATTTGTTCTTCTGTTTTGTCTTGCTTGAGTAGAATCAATTAATGAGTCAACCGCTTCTTGAAGCATTCTTTTTTCATTTCTTAAAATGATTTCAGGAGCACCAAGGTTAATAAGGTGTTTTAAACGGTTATTACGGTTAATAACTCTTCTATAAAGATCATTTAAGTCTGAAGTTGCAAATCTACCTCCAGAAAGTTGGACCATCGGTCTAAGATCTGGTGGGATAATAGGAAGAATGTTGATAAACATCCATGCAGGATCAATATCAGCTTTTCTTAATCCTTCGACAACTCTAAGTCTTTTGATAGCTTTAATTCTTTTAGCACCTTTAGTCTCATCCATTTCTTTACGAAGTTTTTCAACTAAAGTGTTTAAGTTAACATCTTTAACAAGTTCCATGACACTTTCAGCTCCCATACCAACTCTAATGTGGTCTACGGCGTTATATTCATCAAGCTTGAGGTATTCATCTTCTGAAAGGATAGTTCCTTTTTTGATCTTCTTAACCATTGATTTAACAGTTTTGAAGATTTCAGCAGTTTTTTCAATTTCAGCAGCCAAATTCTCTTTAAGAGTGGTCATTTGTTGCTTTGCTTTGAGTTCAACTTCAGAGAGTTTAAGTTCTAGAGTTTCTTTATTAGAAACTTTTTCTTTAAGTTTCTCGATATCAATATCAAGTTGTTTTTTAACAAGCTCGACAGCTTCTTTAGCTTCTTCTTTAAGCGCATCTTGAGCGACAACTACATCTTGTTCTAATGAGTCAATTACTTGATCTTTTGCTTCATCATCGACAGTTAAGACAACGTATCTTGAGAAGTAGATGATAGAGTTTAAGCTTCTTGGAGAAATATCTAAAAGAAGTGATAATTTAGATGGAGCACCTTTGAAGTACCAGATATGAGCAACAGGAGCTGCTAGGCCAATGTGACCCATTCTTTCACGTCTGACACGAGCTTGAGTAACCTCAACACCACATTTATCACAGATGATACCTTTATATCTAATTCTTTTGTATTTACCACAATAACACTCATAGTCTTTTGTTGGTCCAAAGATCTTTTCATCAAAAAGACCATCTTTTTCAGACTTTAAAGAACGGTAGTTAATTGTTTCTGGTTTCTTAACTTCACCATGTGACCAAGATTTAATCTTGTCTGGAGAAGCGATTGAAATTTGTAGGGCTGAGAAGTCAATAATTCTTTGCATATGTTTTATCCTTAAGAAATTTCTTAGTTAAGTTCCTTCTCTGTGCTAACTTCTAAATCATTTTCATCAATATCTTCAGTAGCAAATTCATCTTCTACTTCAGTTTCTACATCAATGGTTTTATCTGCTTCGACTTCAGCTTCTGTTTTTACTTCATCAGTCTCAGGTTTAACTACTTCGTCATCTTCTTCAATTGTTGCTTCATGAGTTTGGACATCAAGACCAAGGGAATTTAGCTCTCTCATCAAGACTCTAAATGACTCTGGAACAGTTGGCTCTGGAATATCATCACCTTTAACCATAGCTTCAAAAGCTTTAGCTCTACCCATAACATCATCAGATTTGATTGTGATCATTTCTTGTAGTGTATGTGCAGCTCTATGTGCTTCTAATGCCCAGACTTCCATTTCTCCTAATCTTTGTCCACCCATTTGTGCTTTACCACCAAGAGGTTGTTGTGTGACTAATGAGTATGGACCAGTTGAACGAGCATGAACTTTATCTTCAACCATGTGAATAAGTTTAAGAATATAGTTAATACCGACAACTGTTTCTTCTTCAAGTTTTTCTCCAGTTCTACCATCATAAAGTTGAGCTTTACCTGAAGCAGGAAGTCCAGCTTTTTCAAGTTCTGACCAAATCTTTGGCTCATTAACTTTTTCAAATGCAGGAACAGCAACTTTATATCCAAGTTTTTGTGCAGCCCAACCAAGGTGAGTCTCTAAGAGCTGACCTAAGTTCATACGAGCAAGCACTGAAAGTGGAGAGATAATAATATCTATAGGAGTTCCATCTTCTAAGTGAGGCATATCAGCTTGAGGAACGATCTTTGAGATAACACCTTTGTTACCATGACGTCCTGCAACCTTATCACCAACTGTAATTTTTCTTGTTTGAGCAACTCTGACAACAACTTCTTTTAAAGTTCCTGGGTCAAGTTCATCACCAAGTTCTCTGTCTAAAACTTTAACATCAATGACAGTTCCACCTTCACCATGAGGTAATCTTCTAGATGTATCTCTAACTTCTTTAGATTTTTCACCAAAGATAGCTCTGAGAAGTCTTTCTTCTGGAGTAAGTTCTGTTTCTCCTTTTGGAGCAACTTTACCGACAAGAATATCGCCAGCTTTAACTTTACTACCGATTCTGACAACACCATCAATACCTAAGTTACTAAGGAACGACTCTGAAACGTTAGGGATGTCATTAGTTAGATCCTCAGGACCTAATTTAGTATCCATGACTTGTGCCTTGTATTCACTAATGTGAACTGAAGTAAGAGTATCATCTCTAACAACTTTGTCTGAGATAACAATCGCATCTTCATAACCAAGACCTTCAAAGGATGTATAAGCGATTAAGAGGTTAGCCCCAAGTGAAAGTTCTCCACCATCAGATGAAGGACCATCGATTAGGATGTCACCCTCGTTGACTTTTTCACCAACTTTGACAAATGGTCTTTGAGTGTAGGCAGTGCTTTGTGAAGTTCTAACGAATTTTCTGATAAAGTAAGTTTCTTTGTTACCTTCAATAGAGATGTCTGTATTGCTTTGAGCATCAATTTCAGCTTGCTTTTTAGCGTTAGCTAGTTCTGATTTATCAAGCTTAACAACAACTTTTTGTCCATCGACGTATTCAACAGTACCTTTATGTCTTGCTGCAATAGTGTGACCAACAGCAACAGCGATATCTCTTTCAATACCAGTTCCAATAATAGGAGCTTCTGGTTTTACTAGAGGAACAGCTTGACATTGCATGTGAGTACCCATCAAAGCACGGTTAGCTTCGTCATGAGCAATAAAAGGAATAAGTGAAGCTGAAGTACCAATCACCTGTCTTGGAACCATGTCAATAAATTGGACATCTTCAACAGGACCTTCAATAAATTCATTCATGTATCTAATAGGAACCCATTCTTGAGTGATAGTACTACCGTCCATATCGATAGAAGCGTGAGTAACTTTGTAGTCCTCTTCTTCATCTGCACTTAAGTAAACAATTTCATCTGTAACAGTAGCCTTACCATTTTTATGGGTAACTCTATTATAAGGAGCTTCTAAGAAACCAAAGTCATTAACTCTAGCATAAAGAGCTAAGTAAGTGACCAAACCAATGTTTGGACCCTCAGGAGAACGAACAGCATCGATTCTTGAGTATTGTGAAGCATTAATGTCACGCATAGAGAAAGAAGCTCTCTCTCTTGTCACACCACCAGAACCCATCACAGAAAGTCTTCTTAAGTTGTCAATTTCTGCAAGCGGGTTAGCTTGGTCAAGAATTGTAGATAATCTATTTCTTCTGAAGAATTCACTAATAGTAGCAATTAATGGTCTTGCATTAACTAAAGCTGCTGGAGTTAAAACTTCATCAGTCTTAGTAAGAGACATTTTTTCTCTGATAGATCTTTCTAGTCTAACCATTCCAATTCTGAAAGCACTAGTTTGAACTAATTCACCAACTCTTCTAACTCTACGGTTACTTAAGTGGTCAATATCATCAATTTTACCAATACCATTTTGAAGTTTGATTAGATATTTGACTGAAGAAATAATATCTTTTACATCAAGAATTGTTGATTCTTTATCAATATCTAGCTCTAATCTTCTGTTAAGCTTATATCTTCCAACAGGAGTCATGTTATATCTTCTTGCATCAAAGAATAATTGTTTTAAGTATTCTTTTGCAGTGTTTAAGACAGCAGGCTCACCTGGTCTCATTTTTTCATATAACTCAATTAAAGCTTCATTTTGTGAAGCTGTTGCATCTTTTTCTAAAGTGTTGTTTAAAAGGTTAAGTTCGTCTTTATCTAAAGTATCTTTGAATTCTGCTAAGATTTCATCATTTGTGCTAAGACCAATCGCTCTTAAAAGAACAGTAACAGGCATTTTTCTCTTTCTGTCAATTTTGACAGTAAGGACATCTCTTCTTGTTGTTGCAATTTCTAACCAAGAACCTCTTTGTGGTCTAATTTCTGATTGGTAAAGAGTTTTACCTGAAATATCATCTACTTTTCCTGAAAAGAAAACACCAGGGCTTCTAACCAACTGGGTTACAACTGCTCTTTCGATACCATTGATAAGGAAAGTACCAGTTGAGGTCATTTTAGGGATATCACCAAGGAAAACTTCTTGAGTTTGTTCTTCTTGAGTTTTTTTGTTTGTGAGGTGTGCTTCTACATAAAGCGGGGTGTCATAGTTGACAGATTTCTCTTTAGCCTGAGCTACAGTATATTTAGGTTCACCAAATCTATAATCACCAAACTTAATAGACCAGTTTTTTCCGGTGAAATCTTCAATACCATTGACATTGTTGATTTCATCAAGAGATTCTCTGATCCCAGTCTTTAGAAATTGTTTGTATGATTCTATTTGTAGTCCTACGAGATCTAATTTAGGAAGATTCTTATAATCTTTCCCCCAGTTTTGGCGTGCTTTACTCATGCAGGTTCCTTCTGTAATTTAAATTTTATTTTAAGACACAAACTAATTCCGCCCTTATTTTTAGGCGGATTAGAGAATGCCGTCAATCATAACAAAAAAATACCTCTAGCGCAAGTACTTGTTTATGTTATCTAGATGTCCCTCATATGAGGTGGCATAATGACCGACACCACTTTTATCATGAATATAATATAAGTAGTCACTTTGAATAGGGTTAATGGTTGCTCTTAGAGCATCCATGCCTGGATTTGAGATTGGATTTGGTGGTAATTGTGCGTTTTTGTAAGTATTGTAGGGTGATTCTATTTCTTTATCACTAGCCAATGGTTCTCCCCACCAGGTTTGTTCAATTTGATTAAAGCCTTTTGCATATTGAAGTGTTGCATCTACTTGAAGAGCCATCCCAATATCAATTCTATTCCATAAAATTCCAGCTACATATCTGAGGTTTTGATAGCCTCTGCCTTCTCTTTCTACTAATGATGCCATAATTAAAATATCATCAAGTGATTTACCACTTTTTTTAATTTCATCTTCTAACTCTGCAATTTTTTTATCAAAGGTATTTGTTAATAAGCTATGAAACTGTTTTGCACTAATTTGTTGAGGTAATAGATAGGTATCAGGAAAAAGTCTACCTTCATCATATTTTGCAAGTTCTAGGAATTCATCCTTATCGAAGAACTCAAAGCCTTGTCGAACCATACTTTCTGCAATCTCCTCTTTTCTCCAGCCTTCTTGTAGGGTTACCCAGGCATCTTCTGTCCCAACAGTTAAAGATCTAGCAACTTCGCTAAGGCTCATGCTAGGGCTAAGTTTAAAAGATCCTGCTTGGATCTTATTTTCTAATTTTTCTTTTTTTACAATTAGTTTAAATGCTAGGTCACTTTTAATTAAATTTTCTTCTTTAAGTCTTAATCCTATCTTGGTAATACTTTGTCCTTTAGGAATGACAAATTGGCTTTCTAAGGATGAGTTAGGATCAACAGGTCTAAAGAGAGAGGCAGCATATAAGCCTACTACAATTAACAAAATGTTAGAGATAAAAAAAATAAGAAAAAAGGTTTTTATAAGAGAGAATTTCTTTGGCATAAAGAGTTAAAGGAAAAGTATATCATACATATGTGTTTAAAGGTAAAAAATTAGTTTTGAGTATCTATCCACTCCTGGAGAAAGTGACTAGCGGCATAATGATCAATTGGTTGTCTCTTTTTAGATTTTTTCATGTGAGAATTATTGATTTTAATATGTGTTTCTTTAGAACTGAGAGTTTCGTCATACAAAATAATTGGGATATCTACTTCTTTTTCTAATTGTTTGGCAAATACTTTGATCTTTTCTGCCATCTCTTGCTCAGATAAACCTAGTAAAATTTGTTTAGCATTTTCCTCTTGAATGACCTTTTTTAGATTGGCAAAAGTTTTATCATTATTTGGAATTATTTTTAAAGGTTCAGCCAGGGTTGCAAAAGATATAGCTAAGCCAATTCTTTTTGTTCCAAAGTCAATCGCAAGAGTTTTAGGGATCATATATGTTTTATTTTACTAATTCTGCTGTCACTATCCCTCTTCTTAAATAGGTTCCTTCTGGGACACATGTAACTAGTTTTAGTTTTTGTGAATCGTAGTTTTGCAAGAGGATTGCGACATCTTCAGGCTGAACTTCAGTTTTTGTTGTCACTTTATATGTGAATTTTACACCATCTTTTTCAATATATATTAAATCATTTGTTTTTAAGGTCATAATTTTACTAAAAATTGACATATACCGACGAGGGTTTTTCTCAAATGGATTATAGAACTGTCTAAGAACAGAGTGGCCAAAAATGACAGGGGCACCTGGGTTACCAGGTTCAGCAGTACCTGGATATTGAATTAGACTTTTATCTAAATCAGTCCCACCAATATTAACAGTGGCATTAAGAACATCTAATTTAGGAATTTCTAAAGTGAATGAGTTACTTGATTTATTTTCATTAAGTTCTTTGACTTTTTCTTGACTAAACCAGTTGGCAAGGTTTGTATAATCTAGCTGGGTGTTAATAATTACTGGCCCAAAATCTTCTACAAATAGGTCAGAGTCATCATCATAGGTACTGGCTTGGGCTATCACAGCTGGAGTAATATCAAGGACACTCTCTCTTGGAATGGGAGTTTTAAGGTCAAAAATACTAAGTTGTGTGGCTGACTTTATATATGACTCTGAAATAGGCATTAATGCATTACTAATTAGGAAAAGTCCAACCCCGATAAATGTAATCGGAAGGATGAAAGCACCAGCTTTAATGATTTTAGGGAGATTATCTTTAAGTCTTTTTTCTCTTTTAAGTTCTTCTTTTTTCTCAACCTTATCTGTTACTGTTGATCGGATGGCAAGCTTCTCTACTTTGCTTTTAAGTTTATCAAGATCTTGACCAGTTGCTATTGCTTCTCGATAAAGATTAACTAAAGCTTTTCTGTCTATAGGTGTTTGTTTTTTTTTATTTTTCACTACTCTATTTTGAATTCAATTTTATCTACTTTATTGGGTAGTTTTTTCCAAATTGACTCTAAAATTTTGGGGAAGAGTTCAATCATAAATGATTTAATCTCAGATTTACCATTTAAGATAGCTTCTGCACTAGAAATACTTTTTGAAGATAGTTCTTGTTTTAATGAATTGTAATCAAGAATTGGGATTGCTTGAGTAGAAATATTTGCATCTATTATTATGGCACTACTTGTAGCACTTTCTTCATTAACATCAGAAAGTATTTGTGGTTCTTTGTCTACTATTTCAAATCCTTCTGGGACTAGGTCTTTAAGGACATATTCTGCAAGTGGCTTTATGTCTCCATTCTCAAATGAAATGGCTTCAACATCAGCACTTAGCTCGAGTGAAAGTGTTTTAGCTTCATCAGCTTCTTTTCCTGAATAATTTTGATCCGTAACTGTTAACTTATTTGTTGAAATAAATGTAATTTTTTCTTCATTATCTGATTGATCCTTGTATTCTTGGGCAGCAATTTCTAATATTTTCTTTTTTACTTCAAGCATAAGCTGAGTTAGGTCTTCTTCTGAGACAACTCTTATCTCTCTGCTTGAGCCTCCTGATAGTTGTTCTACAACCCTACCTTCATATGAGCTAGTTGAAAAATCATCAATGACCAAAGATGCATCAGCGTCAAGATTAGCTTCTGCCCCGATCTTTACAGCGCTAATATTTGCATCACTGGTACCGTAGCTTTTGACTTCTTCATTTGATTTTATTTCTACGCTTGCTGAGGCAACTGTCACATCATCGTCTAAAGTAAATCTTATCCCATTAGCAGTTAAACTAGTCCCAGCAGTGAAGGTTTTAGTTCCATCAGTTTTATTTGATATTTGAATTTTTCCTTTAGCTTTTTCTCCAACTAAAGTGACTCCGGTTGTTTCATTTGTTTGGTTAAAGAAAAAGTTTTTTGAAACCAACTCTGATTTTAAAGTAAGATCTGCAAAGTCTGATTCAGAAATTGATGGATCAAGAGTAATAGAAATATCTTTATTAATATTCTTGGGATTCAAATTGAGTGTGATAATAGCCTTTCCAGAAAAAGTAATTGCTAAAAATCCAATTAATATAAGTGTAAATAAACC
>JAOUMD010000024.1 GCA_029881675.1 Minisyncoccota bacterium
CCTGGTCATTTTTAGTAAGTTTCAAGAGTTAGATTGGGCAAGCTCCAGATTCACACTTGAGGTGTTCTAAGTTAATATCTTCCATTACTTCACTGTCTCCATTTGCAGATATTTCTCTAATAACATTCATAAATTGTCCAATAGTAACGGATTCTTCAGGCTGATACTCATAAGCAGTAACATCAATTTTAGGCATAACACTACAAGTTTTGATTAAAGGTTGATATTTCTTGACCATGTTTGAGAATTTTCTAAATGAAACTTTATCAGGGTCATATTTAAGCGTGTAAGAGACTTGGTTACCAATATCTTCAAGTGGTTTTCCTTCTTCATCAACACCAACAATCCAATATTTTTCAAGTAACATTAACCATTTGTATTGTTCTTCAGGAGTAGCTTCACTAGCAGTAACAAGTTCTCCATTCATCCCCAATCTACATATCTCTGGTTGGGTAGGGAAGCCTACTGCGGTAGTACCTTGATAGCTCTTTAGCTCTTTGATTGGATATCCTTTTTTCTTATACTTCTTTATTACAGGATCATCACCTCTGAATTGAACCCAGCGAATATATTCACGCATTGGTGGAAGATGAGCCCCTTCACTAAGAGCAAAGAGTTTAGAAACGGTTCCACTTGGTTTGATAGTTGTGGTTGTATGAGGGACATTAACACCTAATTTTTTAGCATAATCTCTTGCTTCCTCATCGACCGCTCTTTTATATCTAGCTAGTGTTAGCCAGAAGTCTTTAGATTTCTTTTCATTAATAAGATCTTTGAATCCATAGCCAAATGAGTTCCAAGCATATTCATGAATACCAGTCATCCCAATCCCAATTCTGTTGGTTCTTTTTACTTCACGGGTATAAAGACAATCCATGGTGTTAACTCTCATTAAGGCTCTAACAGCAGCTCTGAAAGCTTCTTCTGCCATATCTTCATTAGGAGCATAATATGGAACAACATCGGCAATTACACAGTATCCACCAAGCATGTTTAGAGTTATTTCTCCACAAGGGTTAGGAATTTGAGTGTAATATTTTGAGTTAGCTTTCTTTGCTATTTGAGAAAGCATATTTTCAGTTTTCTTGGCTGGAGTATATCTTTCTGATCTGGCATATTTACCATCTAAGTAGCCATCAAAGTCTTCATCATTTTGTACTAGCTTATGTTGATTAACAAAGCCTGGCTCTCCTGTTTTATCGTAGTAACTTGCTTTAAGTACTTCTTCTAAAACTTTTTGTGAGTGTTTTGTTTTTTGTTTCCAAAATTTCTCATCTACAGCAACTGAATTATTTGCTGACCAGAGGAAGCCACCTTTTTTGATTGAAATAAAGTCAAATATTCCAGAGTCAGTCCAAGTCTTTGTAGCAATACGAGCAGCTCTTCTAGCTCCTCCAACTAGGACACATTCACTGAGGTAGTGGTCAACAAACATTGTTTGTTTCCAAGGTTCAAGTCCAGCATTTTTAATAGTGGAAAGTTTTTGGATTGATTTAATTAAAGGTCTTGGTCCTGAAGCTGGTCTATCTTGCATTCCACCTATTGGAGAACCTTTTGGTCTAACTTTAGAAAAATCAATAATTAGGATGTCATCTTTATATTTCTTTTCAAATGCCATTGTTTCAATTTTTTCTACGGCTTCAGCCCATCCTTCTCTGGTGTCTGGAACTTCAAACCAATATGCTTTAGCATATTTATGTTGGGCATCTCTAACACTTTCATCTTCTCCCCAGATAAAGTCTGCATGTTTATCATCTAAAACACAGTGAATGATTGGCATGTTATCCCAGTCAACAATCATTAAATCATCATCATAAGAACGACCTACTCCAGATCCATTAAGGAGTAAGTAGAAAAGTAAGAAAGAACTTGAAGCTGTAGAACAGTTAGTAAAAACTTCCATATTTCTATTTGCTTGGTTTTTATCACCATGTTGTAAGTGGCGACCAGACATTAATAGAGAAGCATTGGCAATATGTTTTTTTAGTATTTCGTACTCTTCTTTTTTAGTATTTTTTAAATTCTTAGGTAATAAGCTTACATTTCCTGTCGCAACTCTTTCTGCTACCTCACTCCAAGGTTCAAGATTGCCTTTCTTGTCAGTTCTAAGATATGTTCTCTTAGCTACAGCTTCGCCAAGTCCCTTAGCCAACTTACGGTTGGTAAAACGCATTTTTACTTTTGGCAAATCTGTTTTGGCAGCTGGCATATAGTTTCCTTAACTAATTTTGTTAGTTTTATTTAATAATTTTTATATTTACTCTGTTAATTTATCTATCTCACATTTAAAGTCAGCTAGAGAGTCAAAGTCTCTATATACACTGGCAAAAAGGAGATATCCTAACTTGTCTATTTTTTTTAATCTATTAATGACTAAGTTTCCCACCTCCCAAGATTTAATCTCGGTTGTCTTCTTTTGTCTTAGAACCATTTCTACATTTTCAAGTAAATCCTCTATATCAGACATTGATACAGGTCTTTTCCAGGTAGCTTTAATAAGTCCTCTTTTTAGTTTCTCTCTGTTGAATTCTTCTCTACGGCCATCCTTTTTTATGACTTTGAGATCAATACCTTCAACTCTTTCATAAGTAGTGAACCTTTTAGCACAAATATCACACTGTCTCCTGCGTCTAATAGAACGCCCTTCTTTAGATTCTCTTGAATCTATGACTGATGTTTGCGGCTTTGTGCAGTATGGACACTTCATAATTGTTTTTACTAATGGTTGTGCTTTTTCTACTCAAAACCACAATAGGTTGTGGTCTATTTCTAAGTAGGATAATAAGAATCTCACAGTAATCACATCTTTGTCAATGTAACAAAATAGATCACTTGGTTATGCTATGATTGAAGTCATGACAGAAGATTTATTAACCAGATTGAAGAAAGGTGAACCTAAAGCTGTAAGTGAATGGTATGAGGAATATAGTCCTCGTCTTCTTTCCTATGTTAATAAAAAAATCTCTAGTCATAAAGATAGTGAAGAACTTGTTCAAGAAGTATTCCTTGGTTGCTTGAAACATCTCCCTCTATTTAGAGGTAATTCAAGTATTTTTACATGGATGTGTAGTATTGCTCGTCATGAAATTTCAGATTATTATCGTAAAAGATATGCAAAAAAGGCTCTTAAATATGTTCCTCTAGGAGAGATGATCTTACAGGAAGAAATTGTAGATGCTCATGAAAGTGCACAGAAGGTTAAGGAAGTCTTTGCTCAGATGAAAGATGAGTCAAAGGAATTATTGATGCAAAAGTATGTTGATTGTAAAAAGGTCAGTGAGATAGGACAAGAATTAGGTAGAACTACAAAAGCTATTGAGTCAGATTTATTTAGAGCCAGAAAAGAATTTAAAAAGTTGTATGCTCTGACGAGCTAATTTATTATGCAAACATTTATAGTAAATTTTGAAGATAAGTTCGAATATAACGATAGATTTGTAAAATTAATTTTTGAGCTTAAAAGACCACACACAATAGATTTTCAGGCTGGACAATATATAAAGATAAAAATCAACCAAAGCCTAGAACAAGAATACTTCTTTTTTTCTTCTCCTACTATTGATCATGGATTTGAAATACTTGTCGATAGATATATTAAGGGACCGAGTATGACATATTTAGAAAACTTAAAACTTGGTGATGAATTGGAAATAACAGCTCCTTATGGAGAGTTTATGATAGATGAGGATAATCAAAATGAGCTAATATTTGTTGCCACTGATGTCGGTGTAGCACCTTTTTATAGTATGATCCTCGACCTTTTACAAACAAAACAATCAAAAAGAAAGATTACTCTGTACTGGGGTCTAGACAACTTAGACGAGTTTTTCTTATACCAGGATTTAGAGTTATTAGAAAAGAATTTCCCTAATTTTGATTTCCATCCAGTTATTAGTAACGCCCTACCACAATGGACGCTCTGTAGAGGTACAGTTTATGATTGTTTATCAATTCATGAAGTAAATGCTGATGCTTCATTTTACGTATGTGCAAATCAAGAGATTAGTGGCAAAATAAAGCACCTCTTTCTGACTAATGATGTCAAAGAAGAACAAATTAAAATTGCAAAGTATTATTAGATAATTAATTATGAAAAATCTTCCTTTACTTATAGCCACAATTGTTGGCACATTAGGATTAGTTATTGGTGTAGCGTTATTTTTTTCTGCTCCAGAAGAAGAAGCCTTACCAGCTCAAGAATCTTTAGTAGTTGGAGAGAGGGCTTTAGAAGAGTTGGCTCAAACAGGACCAGTACAAGAGCAAGCAGAAGTTACAGATGCAACTGATTCAACTAATGTAATGGAAAGCGAAGTTATAGAAAAGTCTACCTTGGTTGTCTTTAGTGACTTTCAATGCCCGGCTTGTAAATCTTTAGAAGACTCATTTTTAACTAGAAATAGGGCTGTTTATGAAGATAAGGTCAACCTGGTATTTAGACATTTTCCACTCGATTCTATTCACCCTTATGCAAGACAAGCTGCCTGGGCAAGTGAGGCTGCAAAAGATGCTGGTAAGTTTATGGAGTACCATGATCTGTTATTTGAAAAACAAGCAGAATGGTCTAGTTTGAATTCAAAAGATGATGTAAGAGATGTATTTATTGAGTATGCACTAGAACTGGACATTGACAAAGATAATTTTATAGCGAGAATGGAGTCAGATGATATCAAGAAGAGAGTCAGTGATGATGTCGCTGATGGTAACTCTTTGAAGGTAAACTCTACACCAACTATTTATTTAGATAATAACAAAACTGCCCCTCAAGATTTGGCAAAACAAATCGAGTTGTTATTAAATGAGTAAGTTAGTTAATTATAATATAATTAGTACCCGTATTAGACGAGGGGCCCTATGAAAAAATTACTTCCATTTTTATTTCCACTTACATCTTTGGCGATTGTAATGTTTTTAGCATTTAGATGGTATTCAAACCGTACTGACAGAGGCAACATTACTCCTTTTGCTGAAAATGTATCAATTGAAGAACTTACAACTGCAGAATCATCTATGGCTCTTAGAGGTGTAGGAGATTTTGAAACTATAGAGATGGTTGGAGAAGGTGAAGAAACTGGAAAAGTCAGATATGAAGTTAATGAAGGAAAAGTTAAATTCTCTGTCACAGCTAATTTAGAAAATTCCCAAGATGAAAATTATCAAGTTTGGCTAAAGGACCCAAACTCTGAAGCAATCAGAAAAGCTTTTACTCTTGAATACCTTAAAGGTGGTATGAGTGGAACTGCTGCAATCTCATCAGAAACATTACCTTTCGAGATTATTGTTTCAAGAGATTCAGCTGAATCTAATCAACCTAGCGAAGTTATATTAAAGGGCTTAGTTGAGGTAGAAGAAGCTACAGAAGAGGTCACAGAGTAAGGTTTAAGGCGAGACTTAGAAATTCATTTTGTAGAGTTTTAACAAAACAGCCCAAATTGGTACTTGATGTCTTAGTCGAGTATGCTAGGCTAAATAAGTAGTATTAGTAACAAAGGAGCCCTATGGCAGATAAACAACCTTTTGCACATACAAATAAAAAAGGTCAAACCTACTACCTTCATACAAGAGAAGTTACTCTTAAGAATGGTAGAGTCCAAAGAATTTATTTCTTTGCTAGAGACGTAAGGGATGATGTTATGTATGAATTGCCAGCTGGTTATGAAGTTATGGAAACTCAAAGAACTGGAATGCCTGTTCTAAAGAGAGCTGACAAGAAATAAAAAGTTAAATCTTTTTTAAAAGAAAATTAGAAGAACCCCCGAAAAGGGGTTCTTTTAGATTAAACAGGTGATAAAATGAAAAATATGGAATTAAACGTTGATAATATATATAAACAACTTTCTACAGTTATAGATCCAGAAACAGGTTTAGATCTTGTTAGTATGGGTCTTTTTTATAAAGTAGAGATAAAAGATAACCAGATTTATATTAAGATGACTTTAACTAGCCCTGGTTGTCCTTTGATTGAAGTACTAGATGATATGATTAGATCATCTCTTGAAGTATTTGAAGAGGTATCGTCTGGAAAAGGTATTAATATAGATCTGACTTTTGACCCACCATGGACACCAGACATGATGAGTGAAGAAGCAAAAGCAGAGTTAGGCATAGATTAATATGAAGATTGTTATTGCAGCAGACCATCGAGGTTTTTATCTCAAAGAAGATCTTAAAGAGTGGTTACAGAAATTAGGGCACCAGGTAATTGACTCAGGCAATCATGAATATGATCAAACTGATGACTATGTTGATTTTGCTAGTAAAGCAGCCTTACAAGTAGCTGAAGACTTTGATATTATGGGTATCTTTTTTTGTGGTTCAGGGGCTGGTGTTAGCATTACTGCAAATAAGATCAAAGGCATTAGGGCTTGTATTGGTATTACAAGAGAGCAAGTTGAATCAGCCAAAGCAGACGATGACTTAAATGTACTCGTCATAGCTGCAGATTACACTGGACAAGATAGAGTAAAAGAGATGATTGAAGTCTTCTTATCTACACCATTTAAGGGTGAAGAACGACATGTCAGAAGACTGCAAAAGATTAAAGACTTAGAGAAATAATTTATAATTTAGTTCTAACTTTGTAATAAGACTACTAATGTTGTAATAATTAGTTATGAATTTTTATCCAACCATATTAACGGACTCTCTAGAGTTAGTTCAAGAACAGATCAACTTAGTTTGTTCCAATAAAAAAATAAAAACAGTCCAAATCGATATCATCGATGGATTTTTTGTAGATAATTTAACTATTACTCCAATGGATTTAGTTGATGTTAAATTCCATGACCTTAAAATAGATTTTCACTTAATGACAGAAGAACCACTCACTTTTGCTGAGGAGATAGTAAATCATGGTAAATACTTTCCAGTTAGAGTTGTGTTAGGTCAAATTGAAAAGATGTCTTCTCAAGAAGATTTTATTTCTTTGCTTGAAGATTACAATATTATGAAAGGCCTTTCCTTAGATCTTTATACTCCTCATGAAGAAATACTAGATAGTGTATTTAAAAGGTTAGATTCATTACAGTTAATGTCTATTGAGGCTGGAGCACAAGGCCATGCTTTCAATGATATTATTTTTAAGAAAATAGCAGCTGTTAAGAAAAGAGCAAACAAAATTAATCCACACCTAGAAATTATCATTGATGGTGGGGTAAAGTTAAGCAACATTGAAAAGTTAGTTGAAGCTGAAGTTGACTCTGTTGGAGTAGGAAGCGCTATCTGGACAAGTGAAGATGTAAATAAAACATTAGAAAGATTTTGTGAATATGCAAACTGAAGACAATCAAGTAGAAGAGACAAAAATAAAAGAGAATAACCACCTTCAAGTACCACTGAGAATTCCTAAGATAAAAAAAAGAACTAGTATTGAGAAGATCGGTTTCTTTGGCAGTGCTGATGTTGATCCAAAACATCCTCTCTACAGAGAAGTATTTAAAGCAGCTCGTTACCTTGCATATCATAATAAGATTATTGTTAATGGAGGAGGTCCTGGGGTGATGGCTGCAGCAACTGAAGGGGCCAATGCTGGTGGAGGGGAGACTGTCGGTGTTACTTTCTATCCTAAAGATATGCCTGAGTTTGAAGGTAGATACTATAAAAATATTGTTGATAAAGAAATAAAAACAGCCAATTATATTGAGAGAATGTTTGGCCTTATGGATGAATCAGATGCTTTTATTTGTTTCCAAGGTGGGACAGGTACCCTAAGTGAATGGGCAACTGCTTGGCTATTGGCTCATCTTTATTATGGAAATCACAAGCCATTAATATTATATGGCGAGTTTTGGCATGATTTAATGGATGTAGTGATTGATCAGTTCTTTATCAGTGAAAAAGAACAAAAAGTATATAAAATTGTAAAGAATGAAGAGGAAATGATTGAGGCTTTAGCAGAATTTGAAGAAGAACTTAAAGCCAGACTTGAGACCACAAAATAATTTATGAGAATAATCACCATCGGATCTGCCCTAGTTGACATATTTATTCGCTCTGAACATTTCTCTAAAGATCGTCATGGAATAGTTCGTGTGGGAGAAGTTGGTGGTAAGTTTGACGTTAGTAGTTTTGTTCTCAAAACTGGAGGTGGAGCAAGTAATGTTGCCACTGGGTTTTCTAGATTAGGATTTGATAGTGCTGTTATCTCTGAGACAGGTCAAGATGAGCTTGCCAGAATGGTAATAGAAGACCTGAAGAAAGAAAAGGTAGACACTTCATTAATGATTCATGAGAAAAGAGAAGAGACCGGAGGGTCTGTCATCCTTGTTCTGGATGATGGTTCACGAGCAGTCCTTGTACATCGTGGAGCTGCTTCTCTACTTGATCCTAAAGACATTAATATTGGCGACTTAGCTGATGCAAATTGGGTTCATATTTCTAGTCTCTCAGGTCGTAAAGACACTCTAAAACATGTTTTTTCTGGACTTAAGTTCCATGGAGTAAAGGTCTCCTGGAATCCAGGCTCTAGCGATCTAAAGTTAATCGTAGATGGAGAGTTAGATATTGATAGTATTTATGCTGAGGTATTAATATTAAACAAAGAAGAATGGGAGATGGTTTCTCTTTATCAAGAAGAATTGAGAAGAAATATCTCACAGATTGTAATCACAGATAGTATTAGAGGAGGAAAAATACTACTAAGTAATGGGCAAAAAATCAGTTATAAGGCAAGAAAAACAGTTGCAGTAGATAACACTGGGGCAGGAGATGCATTTGCTGTTGGATATATTACAACCTTACTTAGAGGAGATACAATAGAAAGAGCTGCTCATTGTGGAGCTAAGAACTCAGCAAGTGTGGTGAAATACTTTGGTGCTAAGCAAGGTTTAAGAAAAAAACTTTAATTAATCTTATATTTTATATTCTTCAATTGAATTCTATTGCTAAAAAATTGATAATAGAGACGTGACTGATTTTAAACAAATCCTCCAGAAAGAAATTCAAGACCTTAGAGATAAGTTAGATAGTGCTGTTGGACTACCTGAGGAAATGAAGAAAAAGGTCAATAAAGAGATTATCTCTCTCGAGAGATCTGTTGAACTTGGTAGCTATGATGAGAAGTATGAAAAAGTTTCTAGATATGTAGAAACAGTTTTAAACATCCCATGGCAAAAAGAGAGTGTGGATAATTTAGATCTTGCAAAGGTTAAGAAAATTTTTGATGACCACCACTATGGAATGGATCAGGTTAAAGATCGTTTTTTAGAGTTCGTTTCTGTTCTTAAACTTCGTAACACTCAAATGCCTGATAGTGAATTTAGAGCACCAGTTCTGTTACTGGTTGGTCTTGTCGGTACTGGTAAAACAACTTTTGCTTATTCTCTAGCCGAAGGCTTAAATCGTGAGTTAGTTCGTATTCCTTTTGGAGGAATGGGCTCAGCTAGTCATCTTAGAGGGTCATCTAGATTGTTACTTGGATCAGAACCAGGACGTGTAATAAAAGGTATATCAGAAGCAGGCGTCAGAAATCCGATTATTCTTTTAGATGAGATTGACCGTGTTGCTGCTGAAGCAAGACGTGACATTATGGGTGTCTTAGTAGAATTACTAGATCCTGCTCAAAATAATGCCTTTATAGATGACTTTGTTGATTATCCCGTTGATCTTTCGCATGCTATTTTCTTAGCTACGTGTAATAACACCAGAGATATTGCGACAGCGGTCATGGACCGTTTAGAGAAAATTTCAATGCCGTCTTATACAGATAAAGAAAAGATGGTTATTGCAAAGAAATACATCCTCCCTAAACTTCTTGAAGATGCAGGACTTAAACCTGAACAGTTCATTATTGAAGAAGAGCTTTGGCCAAAGATGACTAGACCATTAGGATTTGATGCTGGTATCCGTACTTTGCAAAGAACTCTTGAGGGAGCAGTCCGAAAGTCAGCTAGAATTATGGTGGAGAAGGGTTATCCAGCTGTTCATATTACTTCTCAAAACTACAAGATTTTCTTACCTCAGTATTAGTTTGATACAATCAAACTATGTCATTACTTAAAGATAGATTACAAAAGCTTAATTCCAAACTGGAAGCTTCATATTTAGATTTACCATTAGCAACAAAGGCTAGTGATATTATTCCTGGAGAAGGAACAGTTCACGCAACGGTGATGTTGATTGGTGAGGCTCCAGGAGCTTTGGAAGCAATAGAGAGAAGACCCTTTGTAGGAAGATCAGGACAACTACTTAGAAAGGTAATAACCCAGTTAGGTTTAGATTTTTCTGATTTATATATTTCTAATATTATTAAAGTTCGTCCTCCAGAAAATAGAGATCCTTCAAAAAAAGAGATTGAAAGCTATAAATTATTTTTGGATGAGGAAATTGAAATTATTGATCCTTTGTTAATTATCACTTTGGGTAGATTAAGCATGAACAAGTTTTTACCTAAAGTGAAAATATCACAAGTTCATGGTCAAATTCATGACATTGAATGGAATGGAAAAATGAGAAAAATATTACCAATGTATCATCCAGCAGCAGCTTTAAGAGGAACAAAGGTTAAGAATATGTTTATCGATGATTTCTCAAGGGTAAAGGAATATATTAATTAATTTATTTAGTTAAATATTTTGTTAAGTTAATTTTTCGAGAACAAATAAGCAATAGTGTGTGTACATAATCCCAAAGGCTGTTTGAGTATATTGTTTTGCAAATTTAGCTCTCCAATTATTTTTATTGATAAATGCAAACCATTCTCTGTTTGTTAGATATTTATGTCTCCAAAACTCCCAATTTGCAACTTGATCAACTGCAGAGACAATTTTTCTTTCAAATTCATTTCTGTATGAATCTTCAATTAAAACTACCTTTTTTGATACTCTCATTGCTTCTTTGAGAACAGTAAAATTTTCTTTTTTTCTCCCACAGTGATGGAGAACACTGATGATGAGGGCAACATCAAATTCATTATCTTTATAAGGAAGCTTTTTCCCATTATAGATTGTAGGTTGAACGTCTTTATATAAAGAGAGATTGACTACATCTACACTAGAGACATTATATCTTTTATTTTTTAAGTAACTAGCAAGTGTTCCAGCCCCGAGCCCAACATCAAGAATCCGATCAGACTTTTTGATAAAGGGTTTAATGTGGTCATAAGATTCTTTAGCTTTAAGGGTCATCACAGTATGTAGAAATCTTGCAAAAAGCGATGATTTATGAGGTTGTTTTGAGTCTATCTTCCCACGAGAAGATTTTGTAATAAAGGAAATTGGCATCTATCGGGTATTTATATCAGAAAAAGTATTAATAGTTAAGGTTACATTTGTTTTTATAAACAAATTATTTTTCATTACTAGTTGAGATGATATGTGTATATAATAGGGTAGATGATATTTTTAATTGCTGTTCCGATTTTTACCACAATACTTGGGTTGTTAATATATAAATTTCAAGGTAAAGCCAGAGAATTCCTGAGGTTAGACCTAGTCCAATTTGTTTATTTATTTTTAATGGCCCCCAGTCTTTTTGTTTGGCTAAAAGCTTTTCTATTCTATTTGCTCAGAAATGAAATAGAACCATCTTTGTCCGTCACTCAAATATTTATGGTCGATACAGTATTTACTGTCATTGCTATTTTTGTCATGTCTGCGATTGCTATTCACTCTTTGACAAAAACTTTCTGGATTAAACGCCATCATGATCCTCATTTTGATCTTTATCACCTTTCTGAGTATTTTCACCTCTGGTGGTCTCACATTATTATTTGGGGTGGAGCAATGTTACTTTTTAGCTTTGTAGCATTAGCCAATGTTTTTGCACCTTTGACTTTAGAATTGTCTAAAGGAGTTTTTATTTTTCTTCAGTCACTTGGTTCTATTGCTGGAGCTGTTCTGTTTTTGGCTATTTGGATGTCTGACCCAGGGCAAGGTCAATTTATGCGCTTAATGAAATTATTATTAGTATTTTTCTTTGTAATACACGTTGTGTTTTACTTTGTTTTTGACCCAAGATTTAATGCAAATTATCTTATGTATTGGTTTTCACTTTCTACATTTATCTCTGCTGCTGCAATCGGTAGTGTTTTTGAACGTTATGAAAAGTTAAGCTGGTTTAGAAGAATTATGTTGCATGCTGGATGGGGAGAAAATAAAGGGATAGAATTATTTAAGAAAAAATAAAACCCTTGAGCAAAAATGCTCCGAAGGGATTAAGGAGAAATTATGAACGGTTTACGTTTAATTCCACTTGGTGGAATGGGTCACGTTACCCAAAATATGTACTTATATGAGTACGATAATGAAATATTAATTGTTGATTGTGGAATCGGTTTTCCTGATAAATACATGCCAGGTGTCGATATTCTCATTCCAGATATTTCATATTTATTAAAAAGATTAGAAGAAGGCGCAAGTATTGTCGGGATGGTTTTGTCACACGGACATGATGACCACATTGCTGCTACTCCATATATCTTACCTGAACTTCCAGAATTCCCAATTTTTGGTTCACCTTTAACTGCTGGTTTTGCAGAAAATAGAATGAAAGAGATGGAGTCTCCAAGAACAGTTACAGCTGTTCAAGATAAAAAGTGGGTACAGATTGGAACTCATTTTGAGATCATGCCTTTGGCAATGACACACTCTGTTCCAGATACAAAACATTATATTATCAAGACTCCAGAAGGAATTGTCTATCATGGTACTGACTTTAAGTTAGATAAAAATCCAGTTGATGGTGTATTCCCTGACTATGACAGCATCAAACAATTTGGTGACGAGGGTGTTGATTTAATGTTAATGGATTGTCTTAGAGTAGAAAAAAGTGAATGGGTAAAATCAGAATCAGAATGTGGCCCTGTCATTGAAGAATCAATGCAAAATGTTGAAGGAAAGATCTTAGTAACTTTAATGAGTTCACATCTACATAGAATTCAACAAACTATCGATGCAGCTGTTAGATTAAACCGAAAGATTGTTTTTGTTGGTAGATCAGTTGAACAAAACATGGAAGTAGCCTTAGATTTAAAGAAGATTAAAGTCCCACCAGGCACAATTATAGATAAGAAAAAGATTGAGACAGTTAAACCATCTCAACTTTGTGTCATTATTGCAGGAAGCCAAGGTCAAGAAGGTTCTTCATTAATGAGAGCAGTTTATGGTGATCATCCAATTATTAGAATTAGTAATAAAGATAAGGTTATCTTTTCAGCTGATGCTATTCCTGGAAATGAAATTCCATATTTTGCGGCTGTAGATGAATTATTTAGAAATGGAATTAGTGTTGTTTACCCAACTTTAGCTCCAGATATTCACCAATCAGGTCATGCAAGTGCTCCAGAACAACAAGAATTACTAAAGATGGTTCATCCAAAGTTTGTAATGCCTATCGGTGGTGCAGATCGTCATAGAGGGTTATTCAAGACACTAGTTGCTGGTAAAGTAGGATTTGATCAAAGAAATGTCTTAATGCCAAATAGTGGTGAAGTGATTATGCTTAGTGAAGGCAATATCACATACCCTGAGCAAATTGTTATCAAGGCAAAAGCTGTTGATGGACTTGGAGTTGGAGATGTTGGCCCAAGAGTTCTTTCTGATCGTTTGGCATTAGGAAATGCTGGAATGATTGTTTTAGCGTTACCAAGAGATATTAAATCAGGTGACTTTGATTTAAAGAGGATGTCAGTTATCTCCAGAGGTTTTGTTTATATGAAAGAAGCTGATGAAGTAGTCAAGTTTATTAAAGATCAAGCTGCTAATTTTATTGTCGGAATAGATTCCAAAATGAAAGATAGCGAGATTCGAGGTAAACTAGAAAGAAAGATAAGTAGAAAACTATTCAAAGCTATTAGACGAGAACCTATGATCGTTGTAGCTATTATTGATGTTTAATACTTGCAAAGAATATTAATATCCTATAATATTTAGATAAATGGGAAGAAGAAAAAAAAGAAAACTACCTAAATTAAAATTAAGACAGGAGACAATTTACTCAATTGTTGCTCTTCTTTTGATAGCACTTGGTATTTTAGTGATGTTCTCATTCACTGGACAAGGTGAAATCTTGCTGTGGCTTAATAATTTCTTAATTGAAAAAATTGGTTTAGGTACTTTATTCCTCCCATTTGTCTTTATTTCTTCTGGCCTAATTATGTTCCAGACAAAATGGGCTTGGTCTAAACCTCATATTCTTTTAGGCACACTCTTTTTGATGAGTGGAGTAGTTGGCTTTACAAAATCAGGTAGTGTTGGTGTTCAAACCTTTACTAATCTTTCTACTCTAATTTCTCCAGCTGGTTCTTATATTGTTTTTATGACATTTGTGGTTACTGGAGCTTTGATTGTTTCCCAGTTTAGTATTGGAGAGGTATTAGAGTTAATGAGTGAT
Organism: Minisyncoccota bacterium; assembly: GCA_029881675.1. GTDB lineage: Bacteria > Patescibacteriota > Microgenomatia > UBA1400 > PJMF01 > JAHDXH01. The sequence continues at coordinate 14,326 of JAOUMD010000024.1, forward strand.
TGGTTTGCACCAAAAGTAAAAGAGAATGTAGGTAAACAAGAAAATATGGAAGAAGAGATTGAGAAAGCAAAAGGATTTAAGATTCCAAAACTATCTCTACCTTTTTCTAAAAAGAAGGACTCTGAATTTAAGGTTAATGAGAATAAATATGAAGAAGAGATTCAATCAGAAAAAGATGGTATTGCCGTTACTGCTACCAAAACAAAGCAACTTCCAGAAGCAGATCAACTAGACAGTACTCAGACTTCAACTAATGCAGGTCCAATGATTTGGGAATTTCCCCCATTATCTCTTCTCTCTTCACAAGGTGGAGGAGAAGCTGATAGAGGAGATGTTAAGAAGAATGCTGATGTTATTGAACATACTCTAGACTCATTTGGAATTAAGGCTAAGGTCAAAGAAGTTAACTATGGTCCTTCTGTTACTCAATATGCTTTAGAGATTGCCCGTGGAACTAAACTTTCTAGAATTACTGGTCTCTCTACAGATTTAGCTTTAGCACTAGCTGCACCGACAGGACAGGTCAGAATTGAAGCTCCAATTGTTGGTAGATCCTTAGTTGGTATTGAGGTTCCAAATAATTCTGCACAATTTGTTACCCTTAGAAAAATGCTTTCTTCTCCTAAAATGAAGAATCATAAGTCTAAGTTAGCTGTTGCGCTTGGTATTGATGTTGCTGGACAACCAGTCGTTGGAGATATCGCAAAAATGCCTCACGTTCTTATCGCAGGAGCTACTGGTTCTGGTAAGTCTGTTTGTGTAAATACTTTCCTTTGTTCAATTCTCTTCAGAGCTAGCCCAGCAGAGGTAAAATTTATCCTTGTTGATCCAAAACGTGTTGAGTTAACTGCCTACAATAATATTCCTCATTTGATGACCCCTGTTATTGTTGACCCAAAGAAGGTTGTCTCTGCACTGAAATGGGCTGTTAGTGAAATGGAAAATAGATATAAGAAGCTTGCTGAGGTCGGTGTAAAAAATATTGAGTCATATAATGACTTGGCAGGTTTTGTTGCCATGAGTAGTATTGTCATTGTGATTGATGAGTTGGCAGATATCATGCTTTATTCACCAAAAGAAGTTGAGGATTCTATTACTAGAATTGCTCAGATGGCTCGTGCTGTTGGTATTCATTTGGTCTTAGCAACACAAAGACCTTCGGTTGATGTCATTACTGGTTTAATCAAAGCTAATATCCCAACAAGAATTGCTTTTAATGTTTCATCCATGATGGACTCAAGAGTTATTCTAGACTCTCCTGGTGCTGAAAAAATGCTTGGTAAAGGAGACATGCTATTTGTTCCACCAGATCAAGCTAAGCCAAGTCGTATCCAAGGTACGTATGTATCAGATCAAGAGACAAAAAGTTTAGTAGATTTCATCAAGGCTCAAGGAGAAAAACCAGAATATTCAGAAGATATTACTGAGAAGTTTGAAGCTAATGTTATCTCTGGAGGATCTAGTGGTACTGGTGGAGAAGACCGTGATTCTAAGTTTGATGAAGTGGTTCAGCTTATCTCAACAATAGATAAAGCATCTAGTTCTATGATTCAAAGAAAACTTTCAGTTGGATATGCTAGAGCAGCTAGAATCTTAGACCAGTTATATGAAGCAGGAATGGTTTCACCTCCAGAAGGAAGTAAACCAAGAGAAGTAAATATGACTGCTGTCAGAGAATATCTAAGTGGTGCTACACAGCAAGAATAGTATTAATGACCACTAGCTATGGCATAGCCATAGACTTTCTTAATTCCACATTCCTTTATCACTTTAGCTGCTTCATTAAGAGTAGTTCCTGTTGTAATAACATCATCAATTAAGAGAATAGAAGTTACCTTATTATTCTTACTTCCTATATTATTATTTTTTAAATTGTTTTCCTTTATATATTTTTTATATTGAGGGGAAATAACAAAAGCATCCTTTAAATTATTTAATCTGTCTTCCTGAGTTTCCATTGAAGCTTGATCTTTATACTTTCCTACCTTAGACAAAATAGGAAGACAAGGAACTTTGATTAACAAAGATAACTCTTTTGCTATGATTTCTGTTTGGTTAAAACCTCTCTTACTAAACTTCTTTTTATTTATTGGAACATAGCTAATTAAATCTACTCTTGGAAGTGCTGTAGAGTACCAAATTAACGTAGATAGAACTACTCCTATATCTTTTACACTCTTATATTTATATGTCTTAATTAGCTTCTTTATTACTCCTTCATAGTGGGCAGTGACATAGATAGATTCTAAGTAATTGGTTTCTAAAGAAACAGATAAAGGAAGAGGAATGAAGTTAATTGTTTGGTAACAGTTAGGACAAAGGTAAGTATAGAATTTACCACAACCACAACAAAAGGGAGGGTAGAGGAGGTCTAACAAAGCACTATAGATTTCTTTAAGTAACAAGATCATTACTTAGTATTAGCACTATATTCTTTCAGGAAGATAACTTGAGGAGGTGTATAATATCTCTACTTAAGGTCATATAGCTCAGTTGGTTAGAGCGCACCGTTCACATCGGTGAGGTCTCTGGTTCGAGTCCAGATATGACCACATTAGATTAATTTAAACTCCCTAAATATCCCCTCAACCTCTTTGGTATTCTCAGCCCTAAACAACTTCATTCTTACTTCTTTGGCATTACTAATCCCTTTTACATACCAACCTAAGTGTTTTCTCATAGGTAGGAACTTATTTTTCCCAGCATCTTTGTAAGTCTCTTCATACAACCTACAGTGTTCTAAGGCTACTTCAAAAATATTAATATCCTGTTTTTCTTTCTTAAACACAAATGGATTACCAAAAGAGGCTCTACCAATTAGGACACCATCTACTCCGTATTTTTCTACCTTCTCTATGGCATCTTGGTAACTATTAACGTCACCATTACCTAAGATAAGAGTACCTGTTCCTTTGGCTGCTTCTACAGCTTTGGTAATCTCCTCCCAGCTAGCTAACCCTGAATATTGTTGTTTAAGAGTTCTTCCATGGAGAGCAATAGCTTCTGGTTTTTCTTCTAGTAATGCTTGGATCCATTCTTTGGTAATTGGCTCATTGAAACCTACTCTAGTTTTTACACTAAGAGCTACTTTCTCTGGCCAGTTAACAACCTCTTTATTTCTTTTCTTTACTTCCTCAACAATCCTTGGGCTAAGATCAGGACAATCTTTACTTCTCATGCCATTTTCATAATCGGTAATGCCCTGTCTTGTTTGTCTAATGATCTCTTTGGCTAATTGTGGGGTTCTAATTAGTTGAGCTCCAGAACCTTGCTTATGCATGGTTTTGGCTGGACAACCCATGTTTATATCTATCCCATCAAAGCCTAACTCACAAAGCAGTACTGCTGTTTGTCTAAAGTATTCTGGTGTAGAACCAAAGATTTGAGCAATGATTGGTCTTTGTTCTTCTGTATAGGTAAAGTCTCTCAGGAGTCTATTTGCATTATGACAAATACCTTCGACACTGGTGAATTCTGTATAGAGAAGATCTGGATTTCCATATTTCTTTTGGATTGTACGATAAACAACGTCTGTTACTCCATCCATAGGAGCTAAGCCAATTATTGGTTTATTTAGTCTTTGCCAAAGCGTTTTTTCCATTGTTGTATTTTACCAGATATAAATAGAGTTTGACGGTGGGGGCAAAGGAATGGACAATATAGAGATATGGACCTTTTTTCCAAGTTGAAGTGGACGCACTATCTGAGTTTCTTTTTTATTGGTTTTATCATAGTTACTTTTCCTTTGGTGTTACTTAATTTAAAACCAGAGATTAATTTTAATTATGAGTTTGATTTGGTTCAGATTGGGAGAGTGCCTATCTTGAAAGAAGAGTTAGAAGAACCTATTGAAGTATTAATGGAAGGTATTTCTGCAGATCATTATATTGTTTTGGATATTGATTCTGGAGCAGTATTACTTGAGAAAGATTCAACAGTTTCTGCCTTCCCGGCTTCAACCACAAAAATAATGACAGCCTTGGTAGCAAAAGAAAACTATGATTTGGATTATATATTGGAAGTTAGAGCTGAGAGTTTGAAGGAAGATAATAAGTTGGGGTTTAGGGTAGGTGAGAAGGTTAGAGTGGCTGATTTATTACATGCTGCATTGATTAGTTCAAGTAATGAGGCTGCAGAAGTATTAGCCAGTGGCTTAGGTAGTGGTAGAGAAGAGTTTGTTAATTTGATGAATAGGAAAGCAAGAGATCTTAATTTAGATCAAACTCTTTTTATCAATCCTTCTGGATTTGATAATGAGAATATTTATTCTACGGCAAGAGATCTGGGAATATTATCTAGGGAGTTAATTAAAGATGACTACCTGAAGGGAATTGTTGGTATCAAAGAGTATTCCTTTAATGATGTGGATGAGAAGTACACTCATCCTTTGTACAATACAAATAAATTGTTACACGAGATACCAGATGTCACAGGAGTAAAAACTGGTACAACTGACGGAGCAGGACAAGTATTAATTACTCTGGTAGAAAGAGAAGAATCTAGAGTATTAATTGTTGTTATGGGTAGTACTAATAGATATTTAGATACAACTCAAATCATTGACTGGATCTTTTCGTCATATGAGTGGGTAGATGTAGATATCAATAATTTGATAGACTAGAACTATGGCTAGAAAAAAAGGAGCGACACTAACTGAGATTACTTACTTAGGTAGGCTATTTGTGAAGTTTGGTTCTGCATTCTTAGTTTTACTAATGGTAGGAAGAGTGACTTTAAACACCACTATCTCAATTTGGAAAGCATTACATCCAGAACCTCCTCCGCCACCAACTGTTGGCTTTGGAACATTACCTGCCTTAAGATTTCCTCAAAGAGTTGATATAGACATGCCAGATACCTATGTTTTAGAAACAGCTAATGCTTCTTTCCCAGACTTTGGGGATAGAGCAAAGGTTTTCTTTATGCCTCAAAGTTCTTTAGGATTACTTGATGATGAGGATGCTAAGCAAATTGCAGCTACATATGATTATTT
>JAOUMD010000041.1 GCA_029881675.1 Minisyncoccota bacterium
AAGTATAGTATAAAATTAATAATTTATGATTTAATTGAAATGATATAAAGGAGGAGTTACAAAAACTCTCAATATTAATCTTTATTTTTAATTGTCATAAATACCTTTATAAATTTGATTTCTTATTTCAAGATATTCTTCTTTCCCTTTTTCAGTTAAACCATTTTTATCCCAATTATATTTGCCTTCATCATCATGAAAACTTTGAAGTTTAGTTAAAAAACCTCTAGATAAACCTTGTAAACTTTTAGGTAATTTTAAATTATTTTTATCAAAATGATTAAATAAATGTGATACACTAGCATCTTGTAGATCTTCTTTAATAATTAAATCATAATGAGGCTGGCGTAATTTTCTACCTATAGCGCATTTATTACCAGTATCTACATCAAGATAAACGCAAGATGCTTCTTCTTCGCTATAACCTCTGTTTTCAGAATTATAAAACTCAGATGTTTCTTTTAAGAGCCTCATCATTTTAGCTCTTTTCTTTTTAATTTCTTTATCAGTCATGACTTTTATTTTCTTTTATAAGTAGAGTTAACATCACAGATATGAATATAACAAAACCTAAGATTACTAACATTTTTATAAACATAATTTAAATTTTAACGGTCGCGATCTGAAGGACCAGGACATTTCTTCATTTCTTCTTTTATTTTTTGTTCTTCCTTAACATATATTATAATAGTTAAAGTAAAAGGTATTAAAAGTAAATATTCCATAATTAAGTAAAATAGAGCGGGATTAATAAAAACTTTGCAACGTTCCACGAGTACCCCACTCTATTTGTTATGAACAAGTGCGAAAATAAACACTTAAACGAAGATTCTAATATTGTGTTAAAGAAGATTTAAAATGATTTGGATCATTTATAACTTCATATACTTTATAATATTTATAAGAAAAGATACTAAGCATGGTGATAATTACTATCATACCAGTTATAATACCTAATTTAAGAGATTCTTTATACTCCATAATTAATATTTAAAATGATTTCGTTCTTCTTCAGATTTATCAATAGTATCACCGAAAACCTTTAATACAAAGAAGAACCCGACAGATGTAACTAATATAGATACAAACACGGCGAAAACTATTACTAAAAATATTTTCATAATAATTAATTTTAAATTAATAAAAAGGAGACGGTTCAAGATAAAATTAAATGAATTGTAAACCTAAAAACGTGCATGAACCGCCTCCATAATTTGAAACCTACCACCCGTATAGAATGTGCCCCTGATTAATGATATATTTAAAAGGGCTTCCCACAATTTAAATGTTATATAACCGGCATATTTCTTAAAAGAAACAGTAGGAATTAGTGTAGAATATGTGAATTGAATCACCACAGCTAAACTGTATTCTAAAAATAAAACAAGGAGAATATGTGTCTCTCCTTGTAAATCGTTTTAAATTATAATTAGCAAGATTATATTTTATATTAAAAACTAAGAAATGGATTTCAAAGTTTAACTGTTACCAATGAAATAGAAAGTATATTTTATTTCATAGCTTATTTTGTATATTGGGACACTTCCTCAATTCCCCTTTCACGGTTATCCATCTCACAACCGGGAATGTGGTTGATAAGATTTATTCGGTGCTTCTTTTCACTCCAGGCTCCATTAACCTTTTACCGACAGAACAATATTATTGTCTTAATCTCCACTCCTCAATAACTAGACTAGAACGATATAACCAATAAACAAATGTAATGATACAAACAATAAAACCTATAAAATGATATTGGCTTGGTAAACAACTATTTAACATAGAGCTTAGACAAACGAGAGTGAATGCAAGCCATGATTTACGCTTTAGGTTTTTCATATACTATTAGTTTAAAAAAATTATTAAAGTTCTTTGCTTTAGGTAGTTAAATTCCATGAAAAAATAAAAAAAAACAAGGGGTTTCTGGCCCCTCATTTTACTCAAGATTAATCTATTGAGATCGTGTAATCTTGTACTTGGTCGAATCCATGGTCTTTTTTCAAACCACCGTCAACAAGCCCATTCCAGTCGATAGCTCCATCAAAGAAGTCATCCACTTTTTTGTAAGCATAAGTAGGATAGATAGCATTACCATCTCTATCCGTTCTCGGCTTAGAGCTCACAATTTTGAAGTTATTCGGGAAAGACACTTCGTCACTTCCTTCTTCACTTTTGAATACTGGAGTACCATCAGAATTTTTCATCTTTAAGAACTCACGAACAGGTACTCTCAAGTTCCCGTCTTTAGTTTCGCACAACATAACGTCGTTTGCTACTTCATTTCCATTTTGCTCGAAGCTACCAGTTTGGATATCCACAAGTTTTAAACTTGTCCCTGGTGCTACAATTTTAGACTTTAACGAAAATGCAGCAATTTGTGCCATCGCACGTTTCTTTGAATAGTTCATATTCTATAATTTAAATTTAATTTATATTCTGTTTTGAGGTCACTCTCCAACCTCACGCTAAGAAAAAGCCGGGTCGGTCAGGAAGATTATGTATCCCTGGGAGTGCCGAGTGGAAGATTATTTTCTTGAGAAATGGGAGCTACGAATATGCAACTCCCAATTAATATTACATTACCATCATAAGGTCTCTTAGAACTTCTATATACTCCCATTACTGGTTATTTATTACAACAATCACATAAGAAATCAAATGTTAGGACTTTCTTGTCTCTAGCTACTACTATCCACTTCTCAGGTATTATAACATACTCTGGATCATCTGGATCAACTTTAAATGATTTAAATACGCTTTCATGATTATAAATCTTATGTTTATTAAGTAGCCGTCTTGCCGATATCTTCACCTTTTTACCTTCACTAGTTATAAATGTAAATAGATCATGTATTTGCTCTATACCATTCTTAGTACGCATACCTTCTGTTATACATACTAATTGCAATTTCTCCCCCACTTCTAGATTTTTATACGATATAAATCCCATGTGGTCCATTAATCTTTTCATTGAATATTTCATAATTTATTTATTTTCTACTATTAGTACTTGTATTGCTGCCGCTATAAACGACCCTACATTTTTATTCTTTAAATACTCAGTTATTGTTATATCTAGCCTCTTAGTTATAACTTCCATAACTTTCCAGTTTACTTCAGCAAGTAATTTCTCTTGCTCTTTTGTTAAATCTGTCATGCTATTTATTATTAGGATTTATCGATTCTTGGTCTCTCCTTGAACCGTACTTCTGTGCTTTGTCTGCTAAATCTATGGATAACAGTTTATTATGACCATAACCTGCGGTCATATTATAGTGTTTTATTTCAGCAGTAAACAACTCTCTTGTTATCTTCCTCTCCATTGGAGACATATAAAAATTCTCGTTCATTACCATACCTTTTTATGACTTATACGATTAAACTCCGATCTAACTTCTTGAGCTATTGGGTCTAACCACACAGTTTTATTATCAATTAATTTATTTACTTCAGACTTTTTAGCATTAGCTTTCTTAGCCTTCTTAATTCTTTTGAAACGTTCAGCTCTCTTTTTAGCATGTCTCGCTTCTGTTTGTGTCATTCGCTTTCTCATTATATTTGTTTTATAGGTTTACGATTTTTATTTAATGCTATTTTGAAGTACTCTTCTACTTCTTCTCGCTTTTCTTGCTTACTAACATTAGTTCCACTGTACTGCCATCTGACTAGTATCATTATTGTGTGAAAAGTTTTCATAATTTTAAATTTTAAGGTTTACAGCTCCCTGCACCAGATACGATCCGATGTGACGCTATACACAAGCCAGGGAGATTGATGATTAATTGAACTGTCGTAGTTCTTCACTATCAGTTAGATAGAATGTAGAGTTACCAACTAATTTAAATAGTTGATCATTATCGTGTGCAGCAACAGGAAATCTCATACTCATATCACGATTAAAGAATTTACATATTTTATTAATACGTTGTTTTCTAGTGATGATATAAGATCCGTTGCTACACTCAATAATTAGAGTTTGTTTCTTACCTTCGACTACAGGTCTAATTGTTATTAAACTCATATTCCAAGTTTAATTACTTGTCTCGGATACATTTCTCTGTATTCTAAAATACTAGATTTGTCCACTTCAACCCAATTGAGTTCAGGATAAGCCATTGCTGCGTAGCCTTCTCTTGCTACTGCAAATATTGCTCCATCACTGATGATTGCTAAACCTCTGTCGTTTCTCATTAGATCTGTGACACCATCAACTAGTTCACACATCATAAATCTTTGTACTAATTCTTCTTGCTTGTTCATTGTTTATTTGTTTAAGCTATTAATAAATTCATTAAATAAGTTCTTATTTACATACGGGAATGCAAACTTATGCTCTCTGTTAATCACCAGTGATTCTAGTGTTATATCACCATCATTGATTTCCTTTGCATGCGCACTACATGGCACAAACCCAGTTCCTTTGCCTGCTTTGAATCGTGCTAGGCGTTGTTCTCCATGATTATGTATGAACTGATTTGTACAACACTCTGGATAGCCAAAATATTTGCCTACTGCTTTTAAATACTCATTGTGATCTTTCATTTTTATTTGTTTTATGGTTATTATTCTGTTCTCTTTTTGCCGGTAAAAGGGATAACACTATAGCTATCCCTATGTATATCAATATCATAACTAGTCTTCTAAAGGGTTATAATACTCATTCTTAGGCTGTACTGGCTCATTAGCCTCTTTGATTACACGTACAAAATACCACAGTGAAGTTAGCATTGTAATGCCAGTCCACACAAATACATGCACGTTATCATACTCCATCATTGACAGTATCATAAATATGATAGAAATGATAGTTGCTACCAATGACACTTTTGTCCAGTTTACTCTCTTTGAATTTTTCATAATTTATTGTTTTATATAATATTATTATTTAGGTCTCCATCCTCGTGACGAAAGACAACAGCAGAAACAAAACCCCACCAAAAACAGGCAGGGGCGATTGTAGATTAGGCCCACACTCCCTGTAACAAACCTAATTTTTCAAAATCCAATATTAATCTAACTACTTCATAATTAAGACGTTGTATTCTTTCTATACTTTTAAACATTTAAATAATATAAACGCGAAATATAGTGCGCGGCCCGGGGTAATATTATTTGGGTACTTAATATAAAAGGGGGGGGGGGGGAAAAATATTTTGGCA